>NZ_LUUM01000254.1:0-104763 GCF_001644125.1 Methylosinus sp. R-45379 | reverse complement strand
CGTCCTTCGAGACGCCGCTTCGCGGCTCCTCAGGATGAGGAAACCTTCACCCCATCGCCCAGCCCCGGCAAAAAAAGCCCGCCCGGACGAACCGGGCGGGGGAGGAAGTTTCACACCAACACGCGGAGAAGAGTGAAGAGAACCGCGTGAAGCTCTATGGCGGTCAGAGCGTAGCTCCGACAGCGAAGCGCGGGATCACCGGGCCGCCGATCTCGACGCCGACGCGATTGCCCGACGGGCTGAAGAAGAACAGCAGGCCGCCGAACTGGCTGTCGGTGTCATAGGCGAGGTCCGACAGGCGCTCTATGTCGAAGCGGGCGTCCTGAACGACGACCGTCACATCGCGCGTCTCGCCGGGGGCGATCGGCGTCTCGTCGCTGACGGCGAGGCCGCGATCGGCGAGCAGATATTCGGGGAACTGCGGCTTCACCGTGAACACCGCGGGGTTGAGGAAGCGCAGGCCCGCAGTGGTGAACTCGCCGACCTTCACCGGCTCGGTTCCGCTATTGGTGATGCGCAGCTTCACCGACAGCTCGCGGCCCGGCACTGTGTAGGAGCCGCCCTTGAATTGCGCGGTCACAGTGGCCGCCGGCAGAGCGATCGGATCGATGCCCTTGAGCAGGCCCGCCTGCATCGGCAGAGTGCGCGGGAAGGCGCTATTGGCCCAGGAGTAGCCGAACAGAACCGCCAGCAAGGTGGCCGCCAGCCACAGGCCGCCGATGCGCTTCTCGCGCACGGTGATGAGCTCATTGGCCTTGCCGGCCTTCACCCACCAATAGCGCACGATGAGGCCCTTGGTCATGAACCAGTAGAGGATCCAGACCGCCGCGGCCGCCATCCAGGCGAAATGATAGATGTAGGTCCAGGTGATGCCATAGGTCTCGAGATCGATGGTCGAGCCGTCGAGCAAAGTCACCGGATTGGTGAAATTCGCCATGTCGCCCTTGATGGTGATCCACTCGCCGGGGCCGACGATGGGTCCGCCGCCTTCGACGTTCATCTGCACATGGACGTGGAAACGCCCCTGCCGACGGGCTTTGAGCACGAGCTTATACTCATAGTCCTTGCCGACCTGCAGAGAGAAGGAGCGCGGCGCCGGCACGTCGCCGACATAAGCGCCCTTGCGAATGAGCACCGGGCCGGGCTCGCCGACGTTCAGAAAGGCGACATCCGGCTTGGCGACGGCCTGCGGCCAACCGGAGAACACATGCACCTTGCCCGAGAGCACCATCTCTTCGTTGACGTTGACCTCGGTCTTCGACCATTTCACATCGTACCAGTTGAGCGTGCGCATGCGCAGAAAGGCCTGCTGCGAGCGTTCGCCATGCGCCGATGCGGGCGTCGCCGCCGGCAGAGTGGTGGCGGCGATCGCCGCGGCGAGGCCGAAGGCCAAGGCGCGCAGCGCCCCCGGCCTCACGCATCCCGCCAGTGTCGCGAGGAGCTTGTTCATCATTTCGATCGGTCTCCCTTATCCTTGTTTTCTCGGCCGCGCCGTCATTCGCGACGGGCCTCTTGGATTTCTTGCGATGTCTCGGCGAAGCGGGCCGCAGGTCCGCCTCGCGCTCGCGAATGTTTGCGGATCAGATGTCGTCGACCTCGATGTATTTGGTGTTCGTGAACCAGGCGCCGATCTTCCACCACAGGAAGTAGATCAGCATGGAAATGAAGGAGGAGAAGAAGGCCGCGACCGGAACGACGTCCTTGCCGAAGGTGCGCAGCGTGCCGCGCTCGACCATGCGGATATATTCCGGCGTGCCCGTGCGGACATAGTTGAAGCCGATGAGATCGGCGAGCGTCAGCAGCACGCCGTCGATCTCGGCGGACTGGTGATATTGCGCCAGCACCGGCCAGTTGATCGGATAGAACAAGAGGCCCCAGCCCATGGAGCCGACCAGCGCCGTCACCAGCCAGCTGCCCGACATCATCAGCACCACATCGAGCCAGAAGCCCATGGGGATCAGCGCCGACGGGAAGACCAGATTGATCGGGAAGAAGGTCCAGCCCCAGAAGTTGTCGTAGCGATTGATCCATTCGCCGGTGAGCAGCGCGAGGCACGCGACCGTGGCGCCGATCGGCAGACGGAACTTCTGCCACAGGAAGGATTGCACCGCGGCGGCGAAGCACATTGCGACGATGGGCGCCACCGTCGGCCACATGCGGCGGTCCTTGAAGTCGATCCAGAAGTCCCAGTCGCCGGCGAGCAGCATATAGTGGATGTGGAAGGATCCGAGCACCACGGCGAATAGCACGACGAGGAGAATCCAATCGGTCAGCATCACGCAGCCGAGAAACTCCTCCTTCGATTTCCATGCCTTGCCGGCTGGAGCGCCGGCCTCTGTGGAAATGGACATTTCGTTCTTGCTCCTTGAGATTGTCGCCTCCCCGGCGCATCTGCGCCGGATATTTCTTTTGCTTGCTCCGCCTCCGCCGCGACCGCGCGCGAAACGCGGTCGCTTTGCCGAGGAGGAGAATGCGCGAGAGCGCGAAGGATCAGAGAGAGAGCGCGTCCTTCTCATATTCCTTGGAGAGCTCGATCACGCGATCGAGCACTTGGCAGGCGGTGCCGAAGACGGCGAGCGCGAACCAGCCGAAGAACACGAAGCCCCAATGCAGCGGCGCCGTGAACAGCTCTTCCATGAACCAGAAGGTGTGACCCCACTCGTTCAGGCCGATGTTCGGGAAGATCATGAACGGACCTGCGAAGAACAGCAGGAAGGGCAGCGATATCTTGTTCGCGAATTGCGGAATGCGCGTGCGCGCATACATGAAGGCGCCCCAGCCGGCGATGATGTATATCGGATAGCTGAGGTAGAACTCCAAAATATGGCTCGGCGTGAAGTCGGTGTCGCGAATGACCGTCTGATGCCAGGTGCCGTCCTGCTCGGTGAAGTAGGAAGCGCCCCAATAGACGGTGAAAGCGTAGATCGCGAGCCAGCCGATCAGCGTCAGCAGACGGCGCATCTCCTCGCGCGGCGTGACAGCGTCGATGTTGCGGTCGCGCGTTTTCCAGAGATAGCCGCCGATGCCGCAGAAGGCGATGAATTCGAGCGGCAGCTCCGTCCACATGAGATTCAGCCAATAGGTCTGAAACTCGGGCGCGAAAGAATCGAGACCCGCTTTCCAGCCGAAATACTGCTCATAGATGCGGATCGTCACATAGAACACGAAGAGACAGATCATCGTCCAATATGCAGGCCAGTAATTGACGATGGTGTCGCTCTCCGCGGCTCGGACGGATCCGGCCGCTTTCTCCGTTGTCAGACTCATTGTCGGGTTCCTCCTCTTTAGAAGTCATCGGTTCGAAAACGGTCTCCCGCCGTTCCGAATGACGTTTCGTCTCCCCGTGCCGCGGTCGCCGCGAAGGCCATCCCAGCAGCCTCGCGACGCCGCGCGCGACGTTCGGCGCATGCGGCGGACGCCGGAACTATTTCGGCGCCGCGCCTCTTTGCAGTAGAGCCCGAAAGCTCTTTGCATGTCGGAGCCTATCATGCCGCGCTCGGCGCCTGTCAATTGATCATAAAGAATACATATGCGACATTATGCTGCATATACTGCAGTTAATACTTATATAGTGCGATAATATGATATTTGCATATTATAAAAAATGAGACACTCGCGGATAATGTCACTTTTTACGCTGCACTTTTGAATGATACGAATTACAAAATATGAGATTATCCCGTATTATTAAGTAGTGCGACATTGTGCCGCCCACATATGCTTGTTGTGACTCGTGGCGTCTTGGCTCAAAAACAGAGCGTGCGCCGCCTTCGAGACGCGGCGTGGACCAATTTTAAAAAACGGGAGGAGAAAGCTCGAATGCTGCACAAGGTCGAAGAACTCAAATGGGTCGTGCTGTGGATCCTCGTCACGGTCTTCGTATTCGCGATCTTCATTCCGACGGTGAACAGAGCGCTCAATCTCTGATCCTGCGCGCTGCGCGCTCGCCGCACGCAAAGGTCGGCGCAGGCAGGGAAAATCCGCCTGCGCCGAAACGGCGGGAGGTTTGCGCGTGGAGCGAATTGGTCTATATCCGCCGCGGCTCGAAACCGTGGGCGGCGGGATGGATCATACTTTGACGACGACGATTCTCTATGACGACGACGAGATACGGGTCATCTGGGCTCCCGCCGATTCGAAAATCGTCTTGATCACTTTCGGCGATGCGATCACGCCGGCCAAGGATCATCGTTTTTTCGCCGATACGCCTTTGCGAAAATCGGGAACTTCGGCGATCGGCGTGATGGCCAAGCGCGCCAATTGGTATCCGTCCGAAAATCTCCGCAGAGCGTCGCAGATCATTTTGGAGACGATCGCGGACTATGAGACGCGTGTCGCCTATGGCGGCTCCATGGGCGGCTATGGCGCGGTGAAATTCTCCCGTCTTCTCGCCGCCACACATGTCATCGCAATGTGTCCGCAATGGTCGATCGATCGCGAGGAATGCGACGGCAGAGACCCCGGCTGGCAGCAGGACTTCATCCCCTTCATGCGCGGCATGGCGATCCGCGCCGCGGACGTCGCCGGCGATGTGTTCATATTCGCCGACTCCTATAATGCGATCGACGATTTTCACTGCCGAAAGATCGTGGAGAACTACCCCGACGCGCATTTCATCAAGGTGCCGAGAGTGGATCACCATGTGACCACTGTTTTCGCCGGCGCCGCCAATCTGCGCGCGCTCATCGACGGCGCGCTGACGCGCGACATGGCGGAGCTGCGCAGAATCGCGCGTCAGATTCGCAAGAGCCATTGGCGCTGGCAGACCCGCATTCTGCAATATGCGATGCGCCGCTTCCCGCGCCTCGCCGCCTCCTATCTCGCCGGCTCCGACAATCGCGAGCTGCTGCGCGAGAATTGGCGCTATTTCCCGCAGCTCATCAGCCATATCGCGGAGACGGCCGGCGCGCCGCGCGCGGTCGCCTTCTATGAGGAACATGCGTCGCTGATCCCCAGCCCCGCGGAACGTCTGCTGATCGGCGCTTTTCTCACCGGCGTGACCGGTGCGCGCATCGCCATTGCGACGACTCATGACTCGTCGTTGGTCTATGACGTCTCCGAGAACAGAGCGATTCACAAGGCCGGGCCGCTCGCGCCGTGGGAATTTCTGGTCGAGGCCGAATTCCACGGCGCCGAGGTCACGCTGCTCGCGACCATCGGCGGAACGAGGTTTCCACTGTCCGTGGCGGAGGATGGATCGCTCGCCTTCGCGAGCAAAGGGCGGCGGGAGGGCATGACCTTCGAGTTCCTTCACAATGAGGACGACGAATTCGCCATTCGCCACAACGCCAAATATCTCTCCGCCAATCCGGCGAGCTCGGTCGCCTGCGATCGCGACGGTCCTTACAAATGGGAGATGTTTCGCTTCCGGCCGTTCGGCGGGCCGAGCGCTCGGTAGAGCCGATTCGCGCGATCGAAGCGCGGCGTGCGGCGGCCCTCTCGGCGCTCCTCGTGAAATCGACTACGTACGGATACGCACTCCACTGAATTGGCGAGAGTCTACGCTGCGACATTATGTAGCAAGACTGGCTCTATTCGATTCTCGGCCGTCATTCTTGCTATTTTGAACTATTCCAATTCCGTGAAACATCATCGAAACACATGGTTTACTAGGGTTTTCGCGCCTGCGCCCCGGCGCGGACGCGGGCGCGCTCGCGCGAGAGCCGCAGTTCGGCTCCACAGGCGCGCGTGGACTGTGCAAAATCGAACATTGTCTTCGGTTTTGAAATCATGAGAAAAATGCCACCTCGCGGAGCCGCGCGGCGATACGATCGACGAGCGTGCGACGCGGAGGTTCAGTCTGCACGAGGAACGCCTGGAAATGAGCGGAAATGTTCTCGATCCTGACCATCCCCGCCTGGCCCCGGCGCCCGAACGCAAGCTCGAGACGTCGATTGGACGCGAGAGACGCAGCCGGCGCCCGGATGAGAATCGTCATCGCGAGGAGGTCATTCGCGAGGTTCTCACGCGTGAGGGCGAGCGCCTGTCGCAGGAGGTCATTCGCAAGCTGACCAGCGATCTCGGCGTCAGCCGCGCCACCGCCTATCGCATGATCAAGACCTTCCGCAGCTGCGGCGCCGTCACCGCGCCGATGACGCGTCCGGTCGGCCGCCCCAAGGGCGCGCGCGTGCTCGATTCGGCGCGCGAGACGCTCATTCGCGACACGATCGAGACCTTCTATCTGCAGCCATCGCGGCCCAAGTTCAGCCAGCTGGTGCGCGAGATCGCCAAGCGCTGCTTGAAGGAGCGGCTGCCGGCGCCCAATTGGCGCACGATCAAGGCGCGCGTGCACGACATCGACATTCAGACGCGGGCGCGGCGGCGTAGCGAGACCGAGTAGAACAAAAGCGGCGGCGAGCAAGGTGCGGAAGA
Organism: Methylosinus sp. R-45379; assembly: GCF_001644125.1. NCBI lineage: Bacteria > Pseudomonadati > Pseudomonadota > Alphaproteobacteria > Hyphomicrobiales > Methylocystaceae > Methylosinus > Methylosinus sp. R-45379. The sequence goes on along the minus strand of NZ_LUUM01000254.1, from coordinate 98,391 downwards.
GATCAGAGGCCACACGGCCGCTCGAGGCCGTGCAGATCGATCACGCGAAAGTCGACGTGATGATCGTCGACGAAGACTCCGGCCGCGAGCTCGGCCGGCCGTGGATCACGCTCGGCGTCGACGCGCTCACACGAATGGCGACGGGCTTTCACCTCGCGCTCACGCCGCCGACGCGACTGTCGGCGAGCCTCGCCATTCTCCACTCCGTCTGCGACAAGACGCGCTGGCTGAAGGAGCGCGGCGTCGATTTCGATTGGCCGGTCGCCGGATTGCCGGAGGCGATCCATGTCGACGCCAACAGCTTCTTCGGTCGCCGCGCCTTCGTGCGCGCCTGTCGCGAGATCGGCATAGAGACGGTCTGGAGCGAGCCGGCGAGCGCGCGCTATGGCGCGCACATACAGGAGCTGATCGGCAGCCGATTGGGCTGCGTTCCGCTCATCACCGATGTCGGCCCCATGGAGCGCGGCGAGCGCGATCTCTATGTCGGGCCGCATGCGCAACGTCTCACGCTGCGCGAGCTCGACAGCTGGATCGGCGCGGAGATCGCCGGCGTCTATCATTGCCGCAAGCATCGCGATCTCGGCCGCGCGCCGCTGACGCTGTGGCGCAAGCATATGCGCGACGATCTGGTGCGACTGCCGCTCGATTGCGTGACTTTCCGCCTATCGCTGCTGCCGGACGACGAAGGCGTGCTGGACGAGGACGGACTGCGCCTGCACGGCCGCCTCTATTGGTCGCGCGCCATCGCCGATGATTTCGCCGCCGGGCGCAAGCGGCTCGAGGCGCGCTATGATCCGAATGATCCCTCGCGCATTTTCGTCCGTCGCCCCTCTGGCCGATTCGTAAAGGCGCGCGCAATGGACACATGCGCGCTGACGATCACGACGGCGATGGAGGCGCCGCCGCCGTTCGACGTCGAAGAAGATGCGATCAGCGCATCCGTCGTGACGAGCACAACCGCTATCCCCTGCGCGCGCAAATGCGCGATCGCCTGCCCTTTCCTGCCCGCAGAGCGCCGAGCGTAGAGACTGGACTAGCTCTCGCGCGCCAGGCCTGTTCCGCGAGCGCCGAGCCGCCCCGACGCTACGGCGCGCAGCTTTTGGCCGAGGAGCGCGGCGAAGCTCACGCGCGGCGGCCGGTCATAGGCGGCCTCGAGATGCGACGCCACCTCGCCAAGCGGACAGCCGTCGCCGTGACGATCCAGCGCCTCGAGCACATAGCGGTATTTTTCGTGATTGGTCATGGACAGCACGAATTTCTCGAGACTGCCCCAGCTCAGCAGATGCTCGCGCCGAACCGGCGTTCCGCCGCGCGCCATGCGGAAGGACACGGCCAGACGATCGCATTCGCGATCCTGCGTGCGATGAAAGACATCGCCGCGAAACAGCAGCAGATCGCCCTCGGCGAGTCGTGGCGTTTCGGCGATCGCTTCGACGTCGAAATCGAAAGCGTGCTTTTTCCCCGTGTCGCGAACGAGAACCGTCGTGGCGCCCACTTCGCGCTTCAGCGACATGGCGCCTTTTCCGACCGTCAGCCGATGCGCCTCGGGCGCCGCCGCCGCGAGACGGTCGAGCGCCGCCAAGGTCAGCCCTGTCTTGTTTGGATCGGGCTTGGCGATGGGAATGAACATGTGAAGATAGTCCACATGGTTCTCGCCCCACAACCACCAGCTGTCATGGTCCTGATGCCATGCGTCGGTCACGCCCGCCTTGGCCTTGCACGACGACCAATAGACCGCGCCGCTCAGCATATCCGCTCGCGTCTCGCTGCCCGCCGCCAAGGCGCGGCAGACTTCCAGCAGACGCGGCTTCATCGCTTTCGCGCAATCGGGCGTGACGTCCTTCACGCCATAGAAGCGGAAGCTGACGCGCGAGGCATCATCGAAATCGCGACGCAGCCGCCCGATCTCTTCTCGGGAGAGAAAGCCGGTGACGGCGACAAATCCCTTGGCGCTATATTCTGCGATCTGATCTTCGGAAAGGATCGACATGCAGCGGCCCAGCTTTGAAATATTGGGTAAATTCTATCTTCGCACGGGGCCGCGCGTCAATCGCGCGCGCCGCGCGACGCACGGCGTCTTCCTTCCCGCCAGCGACCGACAGTCAGGCTTCTCTTCGCCGCCAGCGGATGAGCCCCGCCGTCGAGCCGTCGAGCCCCGCGAGCGGCGCGGTCTCGCTCTCCACGATCGGCGCCAAACGATTGGCGAGCTCCTTGCCGAGCTCGACGCCCCATTGATCGAAAGGGTTGATGTCCCAGATCACCGATTGCACGAAGACCTTGTGCTCATAGAGCGCAACGAGGCGCCCCAGCGTGCGCGGATCGAGCCGGCGATAGAGCAGCACGCTGCTCGGCCGATCGCCGGTGAAGACCTTGTGCGGCGCCAGCGCTTCGACGCGCGCGGCGTCTAGCCCCGCGGCGGCGAGCTGCGCTTTCGCCTCGGCGAGCGTGCGCCCGCGCATGAATGCCTCGCTCTGCGCGAGGCAATTGGAAAAGAGCAGCGCGTGATGATGCGCATCGGCGTCGATCGGCTCGGCGGCGATGAGGAAATCGATCGGCGTGACGTCGGTTCCCTGATGCAGCAGCTGGAAAAAAGCGTGCTGGCCATTGGTCCCCGGCTCGCCGAACACGATCGGCCCGGTCGCGAATTCCACGACGCCGCCGTCGCGCGCCACCGATTTGCCGTTCGACTCCATGTCGAGCTGCTGCAGATAGGCGGGAAAACGCGCGAGGCGCTGGTCATAGGGAATGATCGCCTGCGCCGCCCTGCCCTCGACGTCGCGATGAAACACGCCGATCAGCCCCATCAGCGCCGGAATATTGCGCTCGAGCGGCGCGCTGCGAAAATGCTCGTCCATGTCGAAGCCGCCGCGCAGAAATTCCGTGAAATTCTCCGGGCCTATGGCGATGACGAGCGAGAGGCCGATGGCCGACCAGATGGAATAGCGGCCGCCGACCCAATCCCAAAAGCCGAAGACGCGCGAAGGATCGACGCCGAACTCCGCGACCTTGTCGAGCCGCGTCGACACGGCGGCGAAATGCGCGGCCACCGCCGCCTCGCCGAGGCGCTCCACGATGAAAGCGCGCGCCAGCGCGGCATTGGCCATGGTCTCTTGTGTCGTGAATGTCTTGGAGGAGACAATGAACAAGGTGCGCGCCGCATCGAGGCCGGCGAGCGTGTCCGCCATATCGGCGCCGTCGACATTGGAGACGAAATGCGCGCGCGGGCCGCCTTTGCCGAAAGGCGCGAGCGCGCGCGCGGCCATGGCCGGGCCGAGATCGGAGCCGCCGATGCCGATATTGACGATATCGGTGAAAGGCGCGCCGCCGGCGCCGCGCAATTCGCCCGACCGCAGCGCGCGCGCAAAGGCGTAGACCTTCTCGCGCTCCGCCTCGACCACGCCGCGCACATTCTCGCCGCCGACGATGAGAGGGCGATCCGAGAGATCGCGCAGCGCCCAATGCGCGGCCGCGCGGCCCTCGGTGAGATTGACGGGCTCGCCGGCGAACAGCGCCGCGCGCGCGCCCTCGAGATCTGCGGCGCGGGCGAGATCGACGAGCAGGCGCATGGTCTCGCCGTCGATCCGATGCTTGGAGAAATCCAGCAGGAAATCATCCAGCGCCACCGAGAATTTCGCGAAACGATCGGCTTCGGCGGCGAATAGATCCAGCGTGCGCGACGCGCGCAACGCCCGCGCGTGATCCTGCAGCGCCGCCATCGCTTCGAGAACGCGCGGACGGGACATTCGATCTCCTCCCGGGACGACGGCGACGCTCGCGGTCTCCGCCTCGCTGTTTTCTTTAGCCGATCCGCAGCGAATGCGCGCGCTCTGCAGCGCAACGATTTTCGCCGGCGCGAGATTAGAGCGCTTTCCGACCGAACGATATCGTTCGATCGATCAGACTTCGCTCCAAAGGTGAGACTCTAGAGCTTTCTCCGATCCGGTTGGATCGGAGGCTCTCGTGCGAATCACCCAGCCTTGTCTCGGCAGACATATAGGTCTGGTTGCTTTCTGACTGTATTATGACAGTTACATGTGTGATTTATATCGTTAGGATGACATGTCGGAGGGGCCTTGGTGCGGCAAATTCCTTTTCTGGATGTGAGAGATGGCGGTCCGATCGCCCATGCCGCGGCGCGTGTCGCGGCAGCCGAGGCGCTGCGCGACGCCTGTCTCGCGCCCATGCCGCGCTGGGGCCACGTCTGCCTCGCGCCGCTCGATCGGCTGGCGCGATCCTGGCTGCAGAAATCCGCCTCCCGCTATTTCGACGATTTGGAGCGCATCGCGGAAATATTGGGATTTCACGGCGCGGCGACGCTCAACATGTCCTATCTCTTCGCCTGCACCACCCAGGCCTTCGTCGCGCCCGACGGCGCGCCGACGATTCGGCGCTCGCTCGACTGGCCGTTTCGTGGCCTCGGCCGCGGCGTCGAGATCGCCTGGGCCGCCGGTCCGGCGGGCGGCTTCTACAATGTGACCTGGCCGGGGGCGATCGGCGTGCTGACGGCCATGGCGCCCGGACGCTTCTCGGCGGTCATCAATCAGGCGCCGATGCGCCGCCGCATCGATGGCGGCGCCGCCTTCCCTTATGATTTCGCGCTCAATCTCGCCAATGCGCTGAAATATGAGACCGGCTGGCCGCCGGATCATCTGCTGCGCTACGCTTTCGAGACTTGCGCGACATTCGAAGAGGCGGTCGCTCTGCTCGCGCGCGAGCCGCTGGCGCGGCCCGTGCTGTTCACGCTGACGGGAACAGCGCCGCATGAGATCGCGCTGATCGAGCGGACGGAGCGCGAGGCCCATGTGCTGCGCGGCCCGGTCATCGTCGCCAATGATTGGCAGCAGCCGCGCGCCGGCTGGCGCGGCCGCATGGGGCCGGAGAACAATGAGGCCCGCCGCGCGCTGATGCGCGAGACATACGCCAACGCCGCGCCCTTCGCCTGGGCCATTCCACCGGTCCTCAATCACACGACGCGCCTCGTGGTCGAGATGAGCTCCACCCACGCGGATGGTCTCGCCGCACGCGGCTATGAATGCGCGCCATGGCGCAGCCTGCCGGAGCCGGCGACGATGGATTTCCGACTCGGCGACGGCGCAGCCGCCCTTGCGGCATGATTATTGGGGCCGTCTGATTACTTCGGCGCGGCGGCCCGGCGCAGCCGATCATTGATCGCCTCGCCGAGCCCATGCGCCGGAATCGGCGCCACGGCTACGGCCGTTGCGCCGCGGGCGTCCAGCTCGCGCAAATAGAGGAAGAGATTGGCCGCCGCCTCCTCGAGATTGGCGGAGGGCGATAAATCCAGCAGGAGTCCCACCCCTCCACGCTCGGCGAGACGGCCGCCGAAATCGAGCCCGGCCTCGCCCTCGCGCAGCTCTTCGGCCTCGAGCCGCAGCCGCGCCGATGGCGCATAATGGGAGGCGGTCATCCCCGGCGCGACGATCGCCGCCCCTCCGCCCTCGCGCTCCAGCGGCGCGCCCAAAAGCTCCTCCAGCGCCTCTCGCGCCAAGGCGCCCGGCCGCAGCAGCCGCGGCCGCGCGCCGAGAAAGGCGACGATCGTCGATTCGACGCCTTTGTCCGCCCGTCCGCCATCGATGACGAGATCGACCCTCGCGCCGAGATCCTCCAGCACATGCTCCGCCGTCACCGGGCTGACATGGCCGGAGCGATTGGCCGAAGGCGCAGCGATCGGCCGCCCCGCAGCCAGAATCAGCGCCCGCGCGACCGGCGCCGACGGCGCGCGCAGCGCCACGCTCTCGAGGCCGGCGCGCGCGAGCTCGCAGACTGAGCCGCCCGCCGCCCGCGGCGCCACCAAAGTCAGCGGCCCGGGCCAAAAAGCCTCGGCGAGCCGCAGCGCCGCCGGCGGCAGCTCCGCCTCCCGCAGCGCCGAATCGATATCGGCGACATGGGCGATGAGCGGATTGAAGCTCGGCCGTCCCTTGGCGGCGTAGATTTTCGCCACCGCCGCGGGCGAGGTCGCATCCGCCCCGAGCCCATAGACCGTCTCAGTGGGGAAGGCGACGAGCCCGCCCTCGCGCAAAATGCGCGCGCCTCGTTCGATCGCCTCCTCCCCGGCCGGCGCGCGCCGCGCCGCGCCGTCCTCGCTCCGCGTCATCGCGCCCCGCCATAGGGCGGCGCCGGAATGGCGATATGCGCGGCCCGCAGCGCCCGCGACCAGCTCTCCCGCAAATCCCGGAAATAGGGATCGGAACCGTCTATGCGCGTCGAGACGTCGGTGCGCAGCGCGTCACGGCGCAGCAGAGCGATATCGACCGGCAGGCCGACGGAGAGATTGGAGCGAATGGTCGAATCCATGGAGATGAGCCCGATCTTGAGCGCATCGAGCACATCGGTGTCGAAGGAGACCGCGCGGTCGAGGATGGGCTTGCCATATTTGTGCTCGCCGATCTGCAGATAGGGCGTGTCCTGCGTGCATTCGATGAAATTGCCGGCCGTATAGACCATGAACAGCCGCAGCTGGCCGTTGCCGATCTGCCCGCCGAACAGCAGCGAGACATCGAAGCTGACCCCCGAATCCTCCGCGCCCTCCCCCGCGATCGCGTGCGAGCGCCGAACGGCGCGGCCGACGAGCTGCGCCGCCTGCAGCATCCCGCGCGCGTCGACGAGGCGCTCGATCTCATGCGTCTCGGGATTTTCGAGCCCTTCCGCGAGCAGAGTGACCGCGCCCTGAGTGACGGAGAGATTTCCGGCAGTTGCGAGCATCATGACGCGCTCGCCCGGCTGCTCGAAGACATGGAGCTTGCGAAATGTGGAGATATTGTCGAGCCCCGCATTGGTGCGGGTGTCGGCGATCATGACGAGACCGCCGCGCACGAGAATGCCACAACAATAGGTCATCGCCGCTCCGATAGCTCTGGCCCGGCTCCGACGCCTGGCGCGTCCGGAGGGCGGGCGGCGCAACTTAGCGCATCGCAAGGGATTTGGTCGCGCGAAAATCAGCCGGCGCCCAATTTTCGATCGGGCGTTGCGGCGCGGCGCGAATCCGCTATAGGAACACTATTCCCGGCCGAAACGGCGGCTGGGCCGGTAGCTCAATGGTTAGAGCCGGCCGCTCATAACGGTCTGGTTGTAGGTTCGAGTCCTACCCGGCCCACCAATGAAATCAAATGGATAAGATTCGAAATTGAATTCGGTGGCCTTGATGGTCCACCGATCCCATGCGGCGGTCAGAATCGCTCCAGGACGTGAACCCGAGTAACGCCCGAGGATGAGGAACCGGCAAAGGCGCCGCAGCGGGCACGACCTGTCTCTCCGGCCGGGCTCTTGTGCCCGCAAGAACTGCATAACCTAATGCAGCCGTCGCCCAAAACAGTCGACGGACCGCACTCCTAGGACGCGAGCTTCACTCGGGAGACAATTTCTTGGTGGCGACGGCGTAAAGGACATTCGTCTCGATCGAAGTCGCACCGCTCGCGCGCAGGAGAGACAAATTTGTCTCTCTGACACGCGAAAAGGTCTCGGGATCGAGTTGCGCGAGTGTCCCGCGATAGCCGCTGCCCATCGCGATCACCCACCAATCATCCGGCGACTGTAAGGGGTGACGGCCTGCTTCAGCCGCTATGTCGGCGTCGCTCACGCCTGCGGCGGCCAGCATTTCTTGCAGACCCGCCGGTTGGGAAATACGGTCCCAGGGATTGAAGCCCTGAAAGAGATCGGGGCGCTCCTGCCGTATCGCGTTCCAGAAGGCGCTGTTCGCGGGTTCGAACAGATCGGGTCCCCAAGTCGTGATGGCGAGCCGACCGCCCGGACGCACCATGCGCCACAGTTCCCGGACCGCCCCGGTCATGTCGGGCACGAAAAAGACGCCGAACACGCAAATTACCGCATCGAATGCGTCGTCCGGATAGCCGAGGGCGAGCATGTCGGCGACGCGGAACTCGATAGTCTCGAGGCCCTTGCTTTGCGCTTTCGACGCGGCCAATGCGATCAAGCGTTCGGCGAGATCGACGGCGATCACTCTGCCCTTCGGTCCGACGCGCTCGGCGGCCGGTAAGGCCGATCCGCCGCTGCCCGAGCAGACGTCGAGCACACATGCGCCGGGCCGAAGATCGAGACGAGCGACGGTCTCTCGTCCGAAGCGATGCCAAAACGAGCTCACGGGGTGGTCGAAATAGTCGGCGGCGGCATTGTAGGCGGCGGCGGCTTTCGCCTTTGCTGCTTCTAATTCGTTCATCCGATTTCCCTGATCTCGCTATGCGTCGCTCACGCGCGCGAGGACACGCCGGCGTTCTCGTACCATGTCCGCGAGCGGCGGACGATATGGACGACGGAGAGCATGACCGGCACTTCCACCAGCACGCCGACGACGGTCGCGAGCGCCGCGCCCGATTGGAAACCGAACAAAGCGATCGCCGTCGCGACTGCCAGCTCGAAGAAATTGCTGGCTCCGATCAGCGCCGAAGGGCCGGCGACACACCATTCGACGCCGAGGCGGCGATTGAGCAAATAGGCGAGGCCGGCGTTGAAATAGACCTGGATCAAGATCGGCGTCGCCAAGAGCGCGATGACCAATGGCTGACGCATGATCTCCTCGCCCTGCAGGCCGAACAGAATGACGAGCGTCAGCAGCAGCGCGACGAGCGAGAGCGGGCCGAGCACGCGCAGCGTCGCTGCCAACACCGCCGCGCCGCCCTTCGCCAACAGCGCGCGCCGCCAGAGCTGCGATGCGATGACCGGCGCGACGATATAGAGCGCGACCGACAGCAGCAGCGTGCCCCAAGGCACGGTGATGGACGACAGGCCGAGCAGCAGAGCGACGAGCGGCGCAAAGGCGACAATCATGATCGTGTCGTTGAGCGCGACTTGCGACAAAGTGAAATGCGGCTCGCCCTCGACGAGGTTGGACCACACGAACACCATCGCCGTGCAAGGCGCCGCCGCCAGCAGAATGAGGCCGGCGATATAGGCGTCGATCTGATCGGCCGGCAGAAAGGGCCGGAACAGATGCGCGATGAACAGCCAGCCGAGCAGCGCCATGGAGAAGGGTTTCACCAGCCAATTGATGCCGACGGTGACGGCGATGCCGCGCCAATGCTCGCGCACTCGGCCGAGCGCGGCGGGGTCGATCTTCAGCAGCATGGGGATGATCATCAGCCACACCAGCGCCGCGACCGGGAGATTAACTTGCGCGATTGTCGCTTCACCAATGGCGTGGAAAACGACGGGCGCCGCCTGGCCGAGCGCGATGCCGACGATGATGCAGAGCCCGACCCATAGAGTCAGATATCGCTCGAAAACGCCCATGGCGGGCGCTGCGGCGGTGCTTCGATTCGGCTCCGTGGCGGCCGGAGTTGCGCGCAGTTCCATCGGACTTCCTTTCGGTAGAATATCAGTCGGCTTCGACAGCGTGGCCCGCCAGCTCCTGAAGACGAGAAACGCCGACCGGCTCTTCCTTCAGCAGCGGGACGATCGCATAGCGTCGCGCATGCGTGGCGGCGACGGCGTCGATCTCGCGTATCTCATTGCGCGCGCGCTGACGGAGCAGCGGCGAATGCGGGCGCGCGGCGGCCACGCTATTGTTGATGATCCACGCCCAAGGCTCGATTCCGGCGCGCCGCAGATCGGCCTGAAGGCCGGCCGCCTCCAGAACGGGAGTCGTCTCGGCGAGCGTCGCCAGCAGAACCTTGGTCTGTTTCGGATCCTGCAATTGCATCATCGGCGTCGTGTAATGCGCGCCTTTGGCGTCCAATTGGCGCGCGACCTCGCGATGATAGGCGCCGGTCGCGTCGAGCAGCAGCAGTGTATGGCCGGTCGGCGCCGTGTCCATCACCACGAAACTCTCGCCCGCCTCGCGGATGATGCGCGAGAAGGCCTGAAACACGGCGATTTCCTCGGTGCAGGGCGAGCGCAAATCTTCTTCCAGCATCGCGCGGCCCGCGGCGTCCAGCTTGGCGCCCTTGGCGGCGAGGATCTCGCGACGATAGCGCTCCGTTTCCGCATGCGGATCGATACGGCTCACTTTCAAATGCTCCAATGATCCATGGAGCGTTTCCGCAAGATGCGCAGCCGGATCGGAGGTGGTGAGATGCACGCGCAGGCCGCGGCGCGCGAGCTCCACGGCGACGGCGGCCGCCAGAGTCGTCTTGCCGACGCCGCCCTTGCCCATCAGCATCACGAGGCCGTGACCGTCCGCCGCTATTGCGTCGACCAGCTCCGACAGGCTGGGCGCGTCGAGCGCGATCGGCTCGTCATCGCTCGCGTTCGCCGGCGACGGCGCTGCGACGAGCAATTGCCGCAAGGCGTCCAAGCCGACGAGATTGAACGGCCTGAGCGCGACGCGATCACAGGGCAAAGAGGCGAGCTCGGCGGGCAGCGCGCGCAACGCCGCCTGCTCGCGCTCATAGATGGCGGCGGCGAGCGCATCCTGCTTCGCCTCCTCTTCCGGCAGCAAGCCGTTGATGACGAGATATTGCTGAGCGATGCCGATCGCCGCCAGCTCTTTATGCGTGCGGGCGACTTCGGTCAGCGCGGAGCGCTGCGCGCGAGCGACGAGCATGAGGCGCGTGCGCGCGGCGTCGGCCAAGGCCTCGACGGCGCGGCCATATTGCGCGCGTTGCTTGTCCAACCCCGCCAACGGCCCGAGGCAAGAGGCGTCGCCCTTGCCGGATTCGAGGAAGCCGCTCCAAGCGCCGGGCAATTGCAGCAAACGGATCGTATGCCCCGTCGGCGCCGTGTCGAAAACGATGTGATCGTAATTCGCGGTGAGCGCGGAATCGACCAGCAGCGCGGTGAACTCATCGAAGGCGGCGATCTCCGTCGTGCAGGCGCCCGACAGTTGCTCCTCTATCCCTTTCACCACCGCGTCCGGAAGCAGGCCGCGCACCGGGCCGACGATACGATCGCGATAGGCCTGCGCGGCGGCCTGCGGGTCGATCTCCAGCGCCGACAGGCCCGGCGCGCCGGGAATGTCGGTCATCCGATTGCCGATGATCGTGCCGAATACTTGCGCCACATTGGACGCCGGATCGGTGCTGACCAGCAGCACGCGGCGCCCGGCCTCGGCGAGCGCGATCGCCGTCGCGCAGGCGATCGACGTTTTGCCGACGCCGCCTTTGCCGGTGAAGAACAGGAAGCGCGGCGGCTGCTCTAGGAATTTCATCACGGGCCTTCAGCAACTGCCGCCGCCGCAGCATCCGCTCGGCTTCGCCTCCGTCGCGGTCTCGACGAGCCCGGCCCAGCGGGCCAGCTCGCTGCGGCTCGGATAGCGCCCGGCGAGAGCGACCTCGCCCGCAACGAGCACCAGAGGCAGCGCCTCCTGCCCAGAACGCTCCAGAAAGGCTTTGACGATCGCATTCTCGGCGAAGGCGAGCGGCTGCTGCGCCAGATTAAATCGCTCGATGCGGGCGCCGTTCTGCTTCGCCCAATCGACATCGGCGGCAAAGCTCACCAGCGCCTGATCGACCTCGGTTCCGCAGACGCCCGTGCTGCAGCAGAGCGCCGGGTCATAGATTTCGATTGCCGTCATATCCGTCTCCCTCGATTGCTATGCCGTCGCCACGCGCCGGCCGGCGGAATCGACGATGAGTTCGCCGTCCTCCTTGTAAAACGCGCCGCGCTGCGGCAGCGGCAGAATGTCCAGCACCGCCTCCGACGGACGGCACAGCTTCACGCCCATGGAGGTGACGACGATCGGCCGATTGATGAGGATCGGATGCGCCATCATCGCATCGAGCAGCGCCTCGTCGTTCAGCGTCGGATCGCCGAGGCCGAGCTCGTGATAGGGCGTGCCCTTTTCCCGCAGCAGCGCCCGCGTCGATATCTCCATTCGCGCGATGAGCTGCTCGAGCAGCGCGCGCGTCGGCGGCGACTTCAAATATTCGATCACATGCGGCTCTATGCCGGCGTTGCGGATGAGGCCGAGCGTGTTGCGCGAGGTTCCGCAATCGGGGTTGTGATAGATAATCACGTCGGACGCGCTCATGCGGGCTCCTTCGCGCCGCAGCACGGCGCCTTTGCGGGAAGCTCCGGCTTCGGCGGACAGCATTCGCCCTGCGGCGTCGTCGGCGCGCAGCAGGCGTTCGCCTCGCCCTTCAGCGCATCCAACGCCGGCTCGCCGCCATAGACCGCGCTCTCGCCCGTCGTGAGAAAGGTCTCCCACATCAGCCCTTGCGGATCGGCGATCCAGGATTTTTCCGACTGCGCATAGCAGCAGGTGGTCGCGCCCTCTTCATAGATGCGCCCGCCGGCCTGCTTCAGGCGTCCATAGACGTCTTGCAGCTCATCCGTGGTTTCGACCTGAATGCCGAGATGCTCCAATCCGAGGCTCGACCCGCCTCGCGCGGAAATGGCGAAATTCACGCGCGGATCGTCCAGCATCCATTTGGCGTAATCGGGCTTTGCGACCGTCGGCGCAGCGCCGAACAGCGCGCTGTAGAAGTGGATGGATCGCGGCAGGTCTTCGACGGACACATGCAGATGCAGGCGCTTCATGGAACCCTCTCGGTCTGGCAGGTCGTATCGGCTTCCGTGACGCAGCAAGCGGCGGCGTCGCCCTTGCAGCAATTCTCCGTCAGATAGGCGAGCAGCGCATTCATGACGGGATAGGCGGCCGAATAGATCAAGGAGCGGCCGTCCCGACGGAAGGTCACGAGATCGGCGTGCTTGAGCTGATTGAGGTGGAAAGACAGAGTGGTCGAAGGAAGCCCCAGCCGCTCGCTGATTTTTCCAGCGGGAAGCCCCTTGGGCCCCGCTTGCATCAGCAGCCGGAAAATATCGAGGCGGGACTCGTGAGCGAGCGCGACGAGGGCCGCGATGGCGGATGTCTTTTCCATAGTTCCAATATATTTGAACTGTTTTGGTAGTCAAGGCGTAGAGGGAGGGTTTCACTTTTCAGCGGCGAGCCCGAGCGATCTTTGGCGGGTACACCGTCTGGATCAGTTGACGCTCCGCTTTGGCAACTTTCGCGGGCGTTCGTGTAGCTACTGCGGATTTTTCGCGCAGGCGTCTGGGCACGGATAAAATTGTGAGCCACCGTCGCTTAGGTGATTGCTATAACGTTATATGCGGTATATGGTTTACGTCACGTCATAGCGATTTGCGCCGTACACGACGTATAGCGCCGCGGGAGTTGATGATGCCAAAAATCGATATCTCCGAAGACCTCTTCGCTCGTGTGCAGAGCTTTGCGACACCGTTAGTGGACACCTTCGAAACGGTCTTGACCAAGGCGCTGGATGCCCTGCAGGCCCAAACCAGCGGTGGGGACGGCGATATGCCATTGGCAAAACGCCCATTGAACCCAGCATCTGCGCCCAATCTTTCTTTCACTACGGTGCATTCAGTCATTTTGAATGGGAAGCGCCTTCCCCCTGCGGATACATACTGGAATAACCTGCTACGTGCTGTGATAAATGAAGCCAAAAAGACGCTGTCGGGGGACGAAGTGAAGGAGTTGGTGATCTGCAACACAGTTCTCGGTAAGAAAGAAGAGGATGGATATAACTATCTTCCCCAAGTTGGAATATCCGTGCAGGCAACCGAGGCAAATAAGGCTTGGAAAGCTACTTACCTTGTCGCTGAGGCGATCAAGGCGTCTATTGAGGTCGAGTTTAGCTGGCAGGACAACCCGAAGGCGGCGATGCCTGGCAAATCCGGGAAGTTCGTTCTGAATTGGAAGTGAATATTAAACTGCGACGTTATAAATAGATGGGCGCGCCCGCTTCATCCCTTAAAATCAAAGCAATCATGTGAGGTTACTATGAATCGTGGTTCGAAAGAGGCAGAAATTATGGATTTCCTGCAAGAGCGCGTCTTTCAACCAATACTGTCATCTCCCGCTGCATCAGAACGGCTTAAGCAGGGGGTGCGGCTAACAATCACCCGCATGAGCCAGCGCGATTCTGCTGGAATGATCCATTATTTTTGGTCCGCGATTGTCGGGACCGAGCGAGCCAACAGCTTTGCCGCGCAAATGCGCCGAGAGGGGTTCGAACGTTTCGAAGAGGCCATTGACAATTTCAAAGCTCGATTTGAAAAGCCAAAAACGATCAAACCAGCGCGCTAGAATTCCCACAAGCCGCCAATATCGAACGGTGCACGAAGGTCTCCGCTGGGTCGGATGCGGAATCTCGAACTCGCCCATTACCGAGGCAACCTCCCTCCGGTCACGCCGCGCTCGTCACCGCCAGCTCCGTCGCCCCCTCCATCGTCGCAATATCGGCGAGACGGCTCTTCAGCGCCGCCCGGTCCAGCGTTTCGAACGGCAGATTAACGAAGGCGGTCAGCCGCGCGCCGAGGCGGCGATAGGCTTCCATGAAGGCGGCGCGCTTCTGCGCGTCATCGCCCTTCACTATCGCCGGGTCGGCGACGCCCCAATGCGCCAGCAGCGCGTTGCGCGGCCAGGGGCCGCAGGGCTGCTCGCATATGTCGTCGCAGAGGGTGATGACGAAATCCATGCGAGGCGCGTCGGGCCTCGTGAATTCCTTCCAGCTCTTGGAACGAAACGCCCGTGTGTCATAGCCGAGCGACGACAGCAATTCGACGCCGATCGGATCGGGCCGCTCGGCGGGCCGACTACCCGCGGAAAAGCCGCGGAAGCGGTCGCCGCCCTCACGGTTCAGGATCGCCTCCGCCAGAATTGAGCGCGCGGCGTTGCCGGAGCAGAGAAACAAAACATTGCGCGCCCGCCTGCTCGCCGATTTCGGACGCTTCTGCGGAAAGGCGGGCGCGGAGAGCGTGAGATCATCCAGCGACGCGCCGAGATCGGCCAGCATCGTCGTGAGCACATGGCCCAATTTGCCGGAATTGGCGGCGTAGATCACCGAGCGCCCCTCGCGTCGTCCAAGGACGAGGCCCGCGCGTTCGAGATGGGCGATATGGGTCGAGAGCGTATTGTGCGGCACGGCCAGCAGGCGGGCGATGTCGCCCGCCGGCAGCCCATAGGGAAGATAGCGCAGCAGCAGACGATAGGCCTCGAGCCGAGTCGTCTGCGCCAAGGCCTCGAAAATGCCGACGATCTCCTCCGCGGTGAGCCGATCTTCCGCCATTTTCTTCCTCCGCCCTTCGCGGAAGATAGCCCATTCGTCGATATTTCACTATGTCTCGACGAAATGCGCCAATGGCGGCGCTCAGGCGGCGCCGTCGACGGGCTTCGCCTTGCCGATCTCCTCGAGCCGCCTCTGCAAGGAGAGCTTGTCCAGACCCTTCATCGGCAAGGAAGCGAAGATCGAGATACGGTTATTGAGCATGCGGAATGCGTCGGCGAAGGCCAGATGCTTTTCGACCTCGGTCCCTTCGACAGCGGCGGGGTCGGGCAAGCCCCAATGCGCCGTCATCGGCTGGCCTGGCCAATAGGGACACTCTTCTTTCGCAGCGTCGTCGCAGACGGTGAAGACGAAATCGAGCGGCGGAGCGCCGGGCTCGGCGAATTCGCTCCAGCTCTTCGAGCGATAGCCGTCCGCCTTGAACCCGGACTTCTCCAATACGGCCACCGTATACGGATTGACCTCGCCTTTTGGGCGGGAGCCCGCGCTATAGGCTTTGAATCGACCAGCGCCCACGCGATTGAGGATCGCCTCGGCGATGATGGAGCGCGCGGAATTGCCGGTGCAGAGAAAAAGAACATTGTAGACTTTGTCTTCCGTCATTGGGCTCCCTCCCGGCTATTGCCGTTATGTCTGGACCTATCGACATATTCATATACCGCTCCTCGCCTTTTCTGCAAAGCGGGAGATGGACCCTCGATCCCGATTTTGACGCCGCGCCCCTGCTCTTCGCCGCATCCCGGAAGAAGTGCGAGCGTCGCGACAACCTGCAGCTTTTCGACAAGCTGAAGAAGACGGCCAGCTCCGCGCTGTCGCTCACCCCATCCGCGACGCTGGCGACGGATCGCGCGCCGAAGCGGCTCATCCAATGCGCCGCCCGCACGTATGAGAATCGCATCCGCTACGCTGACCCGCGCCATGGAGGACGGAAGCATCCTTCGCCTCGAGGAGCAGCAGGACCCGCTCATCGCCGTGCTGTCGGAAAAGACGCCGCCGACCCCCGAGCTCGACACGGTCGTAGACGCAATTTCCCGACCTCATGGCGACGGCGCTCACCGGGCGGGACATGGGCGCCTCTCGCGCTCGTCATATCGCGGACGCTCGCGGCTCGCGCTCGTTCGGACGCAGACCATTCGAAGCCGGCGCCGGCATGGCCTCGAGCAGATGGCTTCGAACGCCGCGCCTACTCGGCGGTCGTCGGCTCCGGCGACGCGCTGGTCGCAGCGCCGTGCTTGCGGAATCCGCGCGCTTTCCTTTTCTTCCACCAGATATAGACGCCTGTGACCGAAAGCATGGCGATAGCGAGGCCGAGCGCGCAGACGAAGATGCGATATGGAAGGCCGAACACATTCGCCATGTGCAGCTCCATCAGCCATGCGGTCAGCGTATTGCCCGTGCGCGCGCCCGAGGGCGGAGCAAAGCTCGATAGCTCGCCGCCATGAGCGTCGAAATAGACCGAAGTGCTCCCATATTTCTCGCCGATGTCGAGGCTGCTGTGCGCGCTGTAGCGATAGCGTCCCTCCTCACGCTCCAGAGCGAGCGCAACCTGCCTGTCGACCGTGAAGCCTTTCGCTTTCGCCTGCTCGTCCATCAGCCGCGCGCCGATCGCCTGCGCCTCCCGCCACCCCAGCGGTTCGCGACCATCGGAAGCGGATGGCGGCGCGGGCTGCGCCCAGATCGGCCGCTCGAAATCGAGCAGCAGCTCCGTCACGCTCATATAAAGGCCGTTCAAATTCATGAACACGCTGGACCAGGCGAAGACGAGCAGCGCCGCCCACAGCCACAGGCCGCCGGCGCGATGCAGATCGAAATTGACGCGATAGAAGGACGCGCCGGATTTCACGAGCCAGGACGGTCTCCAGCGCTGGAGAAAGCCGCGCTTGTGCGCCCCGCCCTGCGGCGGCAAAGTCAGGTAGAAGCCGACGAAGCAATCGATCGTCCAGGCGAGCGCGACGAGGCCGAGAATCCAGCCGCCGAATTCGCCGAGCGCCAGCGCATAATGCAGACGATAGACGAAGGGCAGGATCGTGCTCGTTCCGTCGGGCAGCCCCTTAGTCGAGCGGCGGCCCAGCTCCTCGCCGGAGCCTTCGTCGAGGAAGAGCTGATTGAAGTCGAGCGGAGACGCGCCAGGGCGCGCCTCCATGCGAATGGTCGCCGAGCCCATTCCGTTGAAGAAGACGGATTGGACTTGCGCCTCCGGGACCAGCGCCTCGGCCCGCAGCGCCAGCGCGCCGGCGTCGCGCGCGACGCCCGCTCGCGCGCCGGGGAAGAGCCGCGGCGATAGCCATTGGTTCAGCTCCGGCAGAAAGGCGAGCAGCGCGCCGGTGAGGCCGACCAGGATCAGAAACCCGGCCATCGTCAAGCCGACCCAGCGATGTACGATAACCCAGAAGGAACGCCGCATCTTTTAGAACTCGACTTTGAGCGACCCGAGGAAGGTGCGCGGCGCGCCGGGCATGGCGAAAGTCCAACTGTTGGAGCCGGCCCAATAGGTCCGATCGAACAGATTGTCGATATTGAGCTGCGCGGTGAGCTTCCGACCCGCGACCTCGAAGCTGTAGCTCCCCATCAAATTGAAGATCGCATAGCTCGGCAGAACATAGCTGTTGATCGTGTCGCCGTAACGATCGTCCAGCGCCACTACTCCGCCGCCGAGCTTCAATCCCGCGAGATCGCCCTGGAACTCATAGGTGCTCCATAGGCTCCCAGAATTACGCGGGGCGAGGAACAGACGCTTGCCCGTGTTGCCGGCGCCGCCGTCCCAGCCGACGTCTTTGTTGATCTTCGCATAGCCGAGATAAGCGTAGGTGGCGATGATGCGCCAGCCGGGCAGCACTTCGCCAGAGAGGTCGAATTCCAAACCACGGCTCTCCGCCTCGCCGATCGTGCGCGAGAGCGTCGGATTTGTGGGGTCGGGAACGCCGATATTATTCTTCGTCAAATCAAAATAGGAGGCCGTCGCGGACAGCCGTCCGTCGAAGAGCTCTGTCTTGACGCCGCCCTCCCATTGCCGCGCGGTCTGCGCGGGAATCATGTTGCCGGTCGCGCCCCTGTAGAGGCTGTTGGAAACGCCGAAATTCTCGGTGTAGCTTCCATAGATCGAAAGCCATTGCATGGGACGCCACAAGACCCCCGCTCGGGGGCTGATGCGATTGTCCCGCGTCGAAACGAGCTGCGAGACATTGTTCATGCCGGTCGCGTCGTCGTAGCGAAACCCGCCGAGCAGGAAGATGTCGTAAGGCAGCTGCATCTGATCCTGAAAATAATACCCTTGCCAGGACTGCGTGAAGCTGATCCTCGACAGGAGCGCTGGATCGAGCGGAAACCTGTTCGGCAGATAGCTAGGCGAGAAAATGTTGAAGGCGGGAGCCGCCTGGCAACAGATCGTTCTCAGACTATCGTCGATATGGAAGTAGTCGTATCCGAACAAGACATTGTGCTTGACGCCGAATGTCTCGAACTTTCCGGCGAGATTGGCCGTCGTGTAGTAACGATCGGAACGACCGCCCGGCAAGGAGACGTTGAAGAAGCGATCGAGCGTTCCGGTGGCGTTTGCTTTATCGAAGAAGAGGCTGTTGTTTTCTCCGAACCGCCAGAGCTCGCCAATGAACCGATGACGAAATGTCCAATTCTCGTCGAGATCACGAGACCAATTGAAGCCGAAGAGATAGCGATCGCCCGTCGATCGGTTCGAATTGGGCTCCGCCACATAACGCGTGCGCGGAACAGGAGCCGTGCGATTGCCGATAGGCGGAATGCCGGGGTCGGCGGTGTCGTTGAAGTGGGAATATTCGAACTCGGCCGTCAGCTGTGTGTGGTTGTCGATGTTCCATCGCACCACAGGCGCGATGAAAATGCGGTCGTTGTGCAGAAAATCTCGGAACGAGCCGGCGTTCTCATAGGCGACGTTGATTCGGTAGAGCACAGATTTGTCCGAGCTGATCGGCCCGGTGGCGTCGAGAGTCGTGCGATAGAAGTCGAACGAGCCGATCTGCTGCTGGATCGCATAGCGGCGCTCTTCCAACGGCTGCTTGGTGACGACATTGACGATGCCGCCGGGCTCCGAACGTCCGTAGAGGATGGAGCCGGGCCCCTTCAGCACTTCGACGCGCTCCAGATTCGCCGTGTCGCGCTTGCTGGAGCCGCCGCCGAGCACGTCCGGAATCAGGAAACCATCGCGATAGATCGTGCCGTTCGAGAAGCCGCGAATGAGAAAGGCGTCCGATTGGCCCTGATTCCACGGAATCTGAATGACGCCTGAAACGTTCTGCAGCGCCTTCTCGATCCTCACGACCTGCTGGTCCTGCAGCACCGCCTGCGGAACCACATGAACGCTGGCGGGCGTCTCCATGATCGGCGTGTCGGTCTTGGTGGCGGAGCTGGCGTTGGGGAGCCGATAGGCATTCTGGCCAGCAGCGCCTCCCGCGCCACCCACGACGCCGCGCGTCTCCGCCCCCACATCGATCGGCGGCAGCGACTCGGCCCCGGCGTCATTGCGCACGCCATTGTCCGCCTGCGCCAGAGTGATCAGCACCGAGCGGCCGTTATCGGCGAATCTGTAAGTGAGCGTGGTTCCCTCCAGCAGAGCGCGCAAGGCGTCCTGCGTGGTGAATTGGCCGGACAATCCGCGCGTTCGCACGCCGCGCGTCAGCCGCGCGTCATAGGAGAGCCGAAGATCGTTCTGATCCGCGAAGGCGGTGAGCGCTTCCGTGAGCGGGATTTGGTCGATGCGGTAGAATTTGACGGCGCCGGTCCGCTCCTGCGGAGCGATGGCGGCCTCGGCCGGACGGGAGGTCGATCCTGAGCCCGCCATCAAAAAGCCGACTGTCGCCGCCGCGATTGCCGAACCCATGTCGCTCTTCCCCTTCGGGGCCTTCGTCCTCGCCATTGCGCCGCCTTTTGAATTCATCGAGGGCGCGAAAATGCCCCCTCATTGGATTCAACGCGGTCGATCTGCGCCTCGGAACCATGCCGAAAAAAAAGCCTCGAACTTTTTTCCGGGCAGGTGGAATTTCGGCGAAGGACGTCACTCGTGGAGCAGGATCAGATAATTCGACAAGCGATAGGCCGAGAGGCCGAGCGCGGTTTCGATATCGGCGAGGGCCTGCGTCGGATCATCCGTGCGATAGACGCCGGTCACGCGGCGCGCGCAAATCTCGCGGCGCAGACAATAGACGACGCCATGACGATAGCGGCCGAGCATGGCGAGCACATCGCCGAGCGCCTCGTCCTCGACGATCAGCCTGCCGCGCCGCCAAGCGGTGAGCTTCGCCACATTCGCGCCGGCCGGCGCGCTCGCGGAAGAGCCGCGTAGGAAGCTCGTCTCCTGCCCTTCCCGAGCGACGACCTCCGCGCCGCCGCTGGCCACGGAAACGCTGTGCTCCGTGACCGTCACGCGCGCGCCATTCTCGTCGAGGGCGACGTCGAAAGACGTGCCGAGCGCTGTCGCCGAGCCACCGGCGGCCTCCACGACGAAGGGTCTCGACGCATCCGGCGCCACATCGAACCATGCCTCCCCGCGCAGCAGCGTGAGGCGACGGCGCGCCGGCGTGAAGTGGAGCGTGATCGCCGAGCGCGCGCCGAGCTCGACATGCGATCCGTCCGCGAGCGTCACGCGACGCGTTTCGCCGGCGCCGGTGGAATAGTCGGCGACAAACGGAATGGAGAGATCGCCGAGCAACAAGGCGAGAGCCATAGCGGCGGCGGCGCCGGCCATGACCGGGCGGCCCCTGCGCCTCACCAGAGCTTGCTTCGCAGGGCGGCGCACGCTCAGCGCGGCGAACTCGGCGGATAATCCCTCGGCCTCGCGGAACGCCGCCGCATGCGCGGTATCGGCCGCGAGCCAAGCGTCGAGCGCCGCCTGCTCCTTGCGCGTCAACGGTCCTTCCTTCTTTCGAAGGACCCAGTCCACCGCAATGTCGTGCGGGTCTTCCGGCGTATCGCTGTCGAAGCTCATGCGCGTCGCCGCCTGATCGGCATGGACATTGATTTCGGGAATGACGCCGCAGCGCGCCGCCTGGCCCCGCTCCTGATCGCTTTGCCCGCGCCCTCTATAGAGTACAACGCGCTGGATGGAAAAAACGGAACCTCGCGATGTAACAGCATGATCAGCGCGCCGCCTCGCGGCAGCGCCGAAAGGCGAGGCGGATATGCCGCCGCGCCATGCTGTCGGAAATGCCGAGCCGCGCAGCGGCCTCCTTCACCGGCAGGTTTTCCTGCATGACGAGGACAAAGACCTCGCGGCATCGGGGCGGAAGCGTTTCGATCGTCGCGATCAAAAGCCGCGATCTGTCGCTCTCCTCGCTCGACGCTCCGGGCAAGGCTTCGGCCGAGGGCGCCTCCGGCAGCTCTTCCTTGAATTCGAGATATTTCGCCTCGGTATTGCGCCGCCGCGCGAGATCCCGCGCGAGGTTTGTCGCGATCGTATGGAGAAACGCCTCTGGATCGGGCATGGCCTCGAGCCCGCCACGGCGCAGAGCGCGGATGAAGGTCTCCTGCAGCAGGTCCGGCGCGTCGTTCGCGCCCGCTTTGCCGCGCAGGTAGACGAGAAGCTGACGACCGTGGCGCTTGAAAAGCTCGCCCACGGAGCGCCGCAATGCAGAATCGAGCATTTTGCACCGGCGAGGGCTGATCGAGATCGCAAAAAGCCCGAGCGGCGGTCCCGGCAGGGAGATCGCTACGCCTCTAGGGCTGGCGGCAATGGGATCGAGAAAAAGCGCGGCGGGGCGCGCTGCGACCACGAGCTGATCCAGCCGGCCGGCGATGATGGCTCCACCATCCGAGACTCGTCGCCCAGAACGATCTCGGCGGCCCGGAATGAGAGAACGGCGCCGGCTGGGAGGACCGAGAGAAAACCCGTCGGACCATCGATCTGGCCGGCCCGGCACGGAATGCAGCAGGAGCAAGAAAAATGCGGTCCAGGGGAATGGCGATGGCCATCGGCGCCGCCGGACGTGGCGCAATGGCCGGCCTCTGCGGCGACGACCCCCGGTTCGACAGCGGACAAAGCCGCGACCGCCATGCCGGGCAAGACGAGAGCCCAAGCCAAGAGGCCCACGATCAATAGGCGGGCTATTCCCTTCGGCCAGAGCGCGAACTTATCCATTCTCCATACGGAACCCCCGGATGCTGGCGAGTGTCAAGCGCGGGGGACGGCGAGCCAGCGAAACCCTTTCCCTGTTGCAGAAGCGCAACAGAGACCGCCGCGGCGCCGACGAAGCCGGAACCCACCCCGGTCCTTCGCCGCGCGAACCGAAGGCGCCGTGATTTTTCGAGACCTCAGAGCCGCTTCGATTTCGCGAAAGCGTCTCGGCCGACCTTGTCGGCGGACAGCCGGAAACCGGCGAACATTTGCTCCATCATCGCTTTGACCGCCGCCGGAGCCCGCTCCGGCTGGCCGGCGTCGAATGGCGGCTCGGGCGCATATTGCGCGATGAGCTGCACGCCCTCGGCGTAAGTGCGGTCGCGCAATTCGCCGACCAGAGCCAGGGCGAAATCGAGGCCCGCCGTCACGCCCTCCGCGGTGATGCGATTGCGATCGCGCACGAAACGGCCGGGCGTCGGCGTCGCGCCGAAGATCGGCAGCAGCGGCTTCGCCGACCAGTGCGACGTCGCACGATAGCCGTCGAGCAGGCCCGCCGCGCCGAGCAGAAGCGAGCCCGTGCAGACCGAGGTGACATATTTCGCGCGCGCGCCGCGGCTTTTGATGAAGCGCAACGTCGGCTCGTCCTGCATGGCGGCGAGCGTGCCGGAGGCGCCGCCGGGCACGCAGAGAATATCGAGATCGACCGGCGCATCGTCGAAGCTCGCGTCCGGCGTGATCGTCAATCCCGTATCGCTGACCACCGGTGTCTTGCTCTTTGCGATCACGAAAGCCGTCGCGCCCATCAGCCCGGTGAGCATGTAATGCGGGCCGATCATGTCGAGCGCGGTGAACTCCGGATAGATCAGAAAGCCGATCTTCTCATTGCCGGACCACGAGGCCGGCATGTTCGACATATCATGATCGGCCGTGACCTTCTGATCGGCGCGCGCATCGAGCGCGCCGCCGGCGACGAGCGCGGCGAATGCGGCCAAGGCTTCGCCGAAGCGGCGGCGATCGAGCGTGTCCAATGGCCCCTCCTACATTTTCACGGAAACGGTGGCGAAGAATGTGCGCCCCTCCCCCGGCGCGACGCGCCCGGAGAGATAGGGATATTGGACGTAATAGCGTCGATCGCCGAGATTTTTGGCGGCGATCGAGAAGGTGAAATTCTCGTGCTTGTAGGCGACATCGGCGTCGAATGTGATGTAGCCCGGCGTCGTCCAGGTGCGGCCGAGTTCGACGCGCGAGGATGAGGCGGCGTAGAAGCCGGCGCCGAAGGACCAGCCCTGCAGCGCGCCGTCGAAGGCGTAATGGCCCCAGAAACGGCCGGAGTCGCTGGGCGTCCCGACGAGGCGCGCGTTCATATATTGCGTGTTCTCATCGCTCGTGACCTTGGCGTCGATATGGGCGTAGCTGCCGAGGAAAGAGAGATTTGGCGTCGGCTGCCAGACGAGGTCGGCCTCGAATCCATGCGAGTTCTGCTCGCCGGTCTGCCTCTGAGTGAGGGAGCCGGACACGGCGGTCGGCACATTGGTGCGCGTGAGATCGAAATAAGCGAGCGTGCCCGAAAGGCCGAACGGACCGTCGAGCTTCACGCCGCCTTCGAGCTGTCGCGACCCTTCGGGCTTGGGCGGCGCATTATTGGCGCCCGAGAAATAGCTGACCCCGCGCAAGCCTTCAGAATAGCTCCCATAGACGGAGAGCCAGTCGGTCACATCATAGGTCGCGCCGACGCGCGGCAGCACGCGCGTCGCGCTCGCGTCATAATGAGTCGGCGGCGTGACCGCATTTTCGGTGAAGTGGATATCGACCGTGGCGACGCGCAGAGCGCCGAGGAAATGCAAGCGATCGAAGATCGTCGACTGCAATTGGACGCTCGCTCCGGCGTTCTGATAGCTATTGGCGATCTTCGTGAACACCACCGTGTCCGCCGCCCCTTCGACCGGCAACCGAAAGGCCGGGAAATATGGCGCGCGAAAGTCGATCAGCTGCGGGAAGCCGAAGAAGGGATCGGCGTCTGTCGCATTATTGCCCGCCATGACTCCGTGATCGACGACGCGATTGAAATCGCCGCCGACGAGCAGACGATTGCGCGTCGGGCCATAGTCGAATTTCGCGACGAAATTGGAGCTGATCGAGAATTCGGTCAGCTTCTGATCGAGAATGTCGTTCGCGACATAGAATTGCGACGGCCCGCCATAGACGCCGTAGGGACCGAAGTCGTACGTGGTCGGCTCATTGCCGAAGAGGAGTTGCGACGGCTCGTGAATTTTCGTGACCGAGTAGCGCGCCGTGGTGAAAGTGGAAAATGTGTCGTCGAAGGCGTGATCGAAGCGCGCCGTCACCGACTGCGATTCCGTGGAGGTAACGGGAAGACCGGCATTGGCGAGGAAGGCCGTGCGGCGAATGGAATAGAATGAGCGATCGACAGACCCGACCGCCGGCAGGCCGGGATAATCCTGCTGCTCGCGCCGCGCGATATGGCCTTGCAGCGTGAGCGAGGTTC
This sequence comes from Methylosinus sp. R-45379, assembly GCF_001644125.1. NCBI lineage: Bacteria > Pseudomonadati > Pseudomonadota > Alphaproteobacteria > Hyphomicrobiales > Methylocystaceae > Methylosinus > Methylosinus sp. R-45379. The sequence continues at coordinate 73,802 of NZ_LUUM01000254.1, read as the reverse complement.
CCGCGTTATTGGTAATGGTCAGCGTCGGATCGAGCGTGTAGCTCTGGCGGCGGATCCTGTCGACAATCGACTGCGATGTCTCGAACTGGCCGGCGAAGCGGAACAGCAGCGTTTTCGATTCATTGAGCGGCTGATTGATGTCGAGATAAGGACTGCCGAAGCGATAGCCGCCGGCGCGCACGCCCACTTCCGCGAACCGATCCGGCGTGGGGAGCTTCGACACAATGTTGACGACGCCTCCGATCGGGCTCGACCCACCTTGGAACAATATATTGGCGGGACCCTTCAAAACCTCGACCCGCTCGACATTGACGAGCAGATCGCGCTCGCCGAGCGAGCCGTAATTCGGCAATCCGTCGATATAGCGCTCCGCGTCCATTCCGCGCAGCTTGACGCCGAGCCCGCCGGGAAAGCGCGGATCGAGCGGCGTGAGGCCGGAGATGTTTTGGAAGAGTTCGGACTGCGAGATGGCGTTTTGATCGTCGATCAGCTTGCGCGGGACGACGACGACGGAAAGCGGCAGCTCCTTCAGCGGCGTGGCCATGCGCGCGATGCGCGCGGTCAGCGCCTGATAGCCGCGCACTGGCCCGGCGGTGGTCTGCTCGACATCCGTGGCGGTCTTTGCGGCGGCCGCGCGGCGCTCATCCGCAGCGATGGAGATGGGCGGCAGCGCCTCTTGCGCGGCGGCGCCGGGCAGGCCGGCCACGACGAGGGCGAGCGCGCTTACCGATCGCAGGGAAAAACGACGATTCATGTGTGGCCTCCTTGATCGCCGCTCTCTCGACGGCGTGGATGTCGTAACGTCCGACAGGGGAGCGAGGCCCGCCAGCCTCCAACCCTCTGAGCAGCGCTCTAAGGACCCCACTTAACCCGAATGTAACGTGAGCGCCGGCTCCATGGCTTTTCGTGGACTGTGGCGCCGGCGCAACAGTCACGCTCGCGTCCGCTTGCCACCGCCACAATTGGCCACGATAATCCGCGCTCCCGATAGACGCGAGGCGGCGCCGAAAGATGCGGGTTCTGATGGTGGAGGACGAGCCGGAGATGGCGAAGCTCGTCGCGGGGAAGCTCGCGCGTTCGGGCTTCGTCGCCGATCGCGTCGGCTCGCTCGACGAGACGATGGAGGCGCTGCGGCAGCACAAATATTCGCTGGTGCTGCTCGACCGTCGTCTTCCGGACGGCGACGCGATCTCGATATTGCCCGAGATTCGTCGCGCGCAGCCCTCGATCCGCATCGTGATGCTGACCGCGCGCAACGCTGTCGAGGATCGGATCGAAGGGCTCGACGCCGGCGCCGATGATTATGTGACCAAGCCCTTCGACGCCAATGAGCTGATCGCGCGCGTGCGCGCCTGCCTGCGGCGGCCGGGCGGCGAGGCGGCGACGCCGATCGCGGTCGGCAGAATCGTCTTTCATCCAGATACGCGCGACGTCAGCGTCGATGGCGCGCTGGTTCTGTTTCACAAGCGTGAGCGCGCTCTGCTGGACATTCTGCTGCTCAACGCCGGACGCGCCGTGCTGCGCGACCGGCTGCTCGCGGAAATCTACGGTTTCGCGGACGATGTGCAAGCCACTGCGCTCAGCATGCTGGTTTCGCGCCTGCGACGCCGGCTGCTCGATCTCGACGCCGGCGTCGAGATTCACACGGCGCGCGACGTCGGTTATCTGCTGACGGAGCGCAAGGAGAAATGAGAAGCCCATCCCTGCTCACGCGCTTCGTGCTCGGCATCACTGCGATCGAGCTGCTCACCTATTTTCTCATTTGGCCGGTCACGGCGATCCTCGCCACTTACATGGGGCTCGCAGTGACCGACTCCGTCAATTATTGGGCGGAGTTTCGGGCCATCGAGGTGGTCGACGCCGCGCTGGTGAAAGACGCCGACGGCTCCGCCCATATAGAGGAGACGCCGGCGCTGCGCGCCTATCAGGCCCGCAATCCCAATTTCCGTTTCGCGATCATCGACAGCCGCAACGGCGCCGCGCTCGCCGGCTCATCGGAGGCGCTCGCGCGCGTTTTGCCGAGCGGCGGCGGGATCATCGCCATCCGAAATTATTTCCGACTTCCGAATGATCCCGATCCCGACGCGCGCGGCGTCTTGCGGGAGGCCAAGCCGCCCTATCGGGTGGCGATCTATGGCTACACGCTGCATTGGGACGATCTCGGCGCCGTGATGCGCATGCTGGCGGATCGCACGCAGATCATTCCTTTCCTGCCCTTCGTCGTGTCGGCTATTCTCATCTCCTGGCTGGTGACGCGCTTCGGGCTGACGCCGCTCTACAAAGCGAAGGAGCAGCTCGCGAGCATCGATTTCAAAACGGTCGACCAGCGCATAGACGGCTCCAAGGCGCCCAAGGAGATCGCGCCGTTTCTCGGCGCGCTCAACGCCGCCCTGGCGCGGCTCGAGGACGGCGCCAAGCAGCAGCGGCGCTTCACGGCCAATGCCGCGCATGAGCTGCTCACGCCGATCGCGATTCTGCGCGCGCGTCTCGACGCGCCCAACGAGCCGGGCTTTCTCGGCGATCTCGCCCGCGACATTCGGCGCATGCAGTCCATCGTCGAGCAATTGCTGGTTCTCGCCCGCGGAGCGGAGCGTGGAAGCCTCGTCGCCGAGGACATAGATCTCGGCGCGCTCGCCCGCCATATGATCGCCGACTATCTGCCATTGATCGTCGACAATGGCCGGGCGATCGCCTTCGATCCCCCGGCGACGCCGGTCGTCGTCCGCGCCAATCGGCAAGCGCTCGAATGCATGCTGTCCAATCTCATCAATAACGCCCTGCGCGCCGAACCCGTCGGCGGGACGATCGAGCTTCGCGTGCGCGCCGGCGCCAGCCTGGAGGTCGCCGACCATGGCGAAGGGGTCGCGGCGAGCGAGCGGGAACTGGTCTTCGAGCCCTTCTGGCGCCGGACCGAGACGACGCGCGGAGCCGGCCTCGGCCTCTCCATCGTCAAGGAACTTTCGGAAAAGCAAGGCGGCAGAGTCTTCGTCGTCGAGACCCCGGGCGGCGGCGCGACATTCGGCCTCGCGCTGCCGGATCGGGGAGCGTCATGACGCGCAGCGAGCTGCAGGACGCGAAATGCGCCGTTGCGACGTCCGCGGACGACGCTCACGAGGATGCGGCGACATGCGCTCGCGCGCGGCGGCGTCGATAATCGGCGACCGCGCGCGCGATCGGATGCCGACCGAATGCGAGCTCGGCGATGGGCGCCACGAAGATCGCGGGAGCTGCGCCGCCGCCGACCTCGACTTGGCACATGAGGCCGAAGGCGTCGCCGGCGTCGAAAACATTGGTCACAGTGCATCGCCGGTCCGAGCCGCGACGCCGCGCGGCCGCGATCGACAGAGCCAGCGACCGTCCCCTCGGATGCGCCATAAGAGGCAAGCAGGGTCGAAGCGCATCGATCAGCCCGCGAGCGTCGGCGGCGCGCGCCGGGTCGACGTCGTTAGAATCCATATCTCGAGCAATATTTGTCATGTCGAAATCTGCTTGCGTGAATGTCGCTATGGACGTTTCGGTGAATGCGACGCGCTTCCGGCAGTCGGACGCAGCGCTCGACGAGCAATCCCTCATCGTTCTCCGAGACGAGCCTCCTCGTCGTCGGAGATTGCGCCCTGCTCTACCGCCTTACACGCCAATGAACGAGGAATATATAATAGAAATAACTTCAGGCAAACAAAATACATAACGTAGATACATGTAATTTCTATCCGTATAGAAGCAATACGCTCACAATACATACAGCCGGATACGTAATATTGCCCCTCTGCGCAGCTATTTCCCCGCGGCCTGCGTCTTCCAGGGATCGGCGAAGCGCGGCGAGGTGAGCAGAGTCTCGTCGGTCAACGCCTTCAGAAAAGCGAGCAGATCGGCCTTCTCCTGCGGCGTCAGATCGACCTTCACGATCAGCGGGCTCTTCAACGGATTGGCCGCGCCGTCGCCGGCGTTGGGGCCGCTCGCGATCTTCCGCCCGCTGCGCGCATAGATATCGATGACCTCCTCGAGCGTCGCGACCGTTCCGTCATGCATATAAGGCCCTGTCACCGCTATGTTGCGCAGTCCCGGCGCGCGGAACTTGCCCATATCGTCCGGGTCTTGCGTGATGTCGTAGAGGCCGTGATTGGGCTCTGGATAGGCGCCCTTTCCGTCGATGTCGTAGAGCCCCGTATTGTGGAACGGCGTCTCCGCCTCGCGCGTCTTGGCGTGCACGAATTGATCGTCGAGATTGACGCTGCCATGGCAGTGATGACATTCCGCCTTCTCGCCGAAATAGAGATCGTGCCCGCGCTGCTCCGCCTCGGTCAGCTTGATCTTGCCTTGCAGATATTGATCGTAACGGCTGTCGAAGGAAACAACGCCGCGCTGGAAAGCCGAGATCGCCTTAATGATCGTCTCGAAGGAGATCTGCTCGGCCGGCTTTTTCTCCGGAAAAGCGGCGGCGAACCATTTCTTATAATCCGCGTCATTGCGGAAGCGCGCGACGATCTCCGCCTTATTGGCGTCATTGACGCCCATCTCTATCGGCCGCTCGCCATAGAGCGGATTTTCCATCTGCCGCTCGAGCGTCACCAGCGCCGGATTGGCCCAGGTGAGCGTCGCATGCCAGCCGGAATTGACGATCGACGGCGCATTGCGCGGCGTCTTCTCGCCCGTGGAGCCGACGCTGACGACGCGCCCGTCGGTGAAGGCGCGCTCCTGCAAATGACAGGAGGAGCAGGAGACGGTCGCATTGCCGGAGACGCGCTTGTCGAAGAACAAGCGCCGTCCGAGCTGAAACTTCTCCTCCGACATGGGATTGTCGGCAGGCACGCGCGGCGGCGGAACATATTTGGGAAGCTCCCATTTCCATTCCGTCGGCTCTGCCGTCGCGACGCAAGTCGCCGCGACGGTGAGCGTCAATCCGAAGAGCGCGGCCCGGCTCATTGCTTTGCGCCCACGACTTTCGCCGGCGTCGTCGCGCCGACCTTGAAAATCGGCGAGAGGCCGGGCCTGGTCTGCTTGCCGGCGTCGCCGGCGCCCGCGGCGCTGTCGCCGAGATTGAGGCCGAGCGCGGCGAAAACGGCAATACATTCGGGGTCGTCGAGCGCGCTCATGCAGCCGATCGCCCCGCCCTTGTCGGCGGCGATATCGGAATTTGCGAGCAGACGGGTCAAATCGAACTCGACGCGCTGCGTCTTGGGATCGAAGCGGTCGAGCGCCACAGAGAAGCGGTTCTCATGCGCGCAAGCGACGATCTCGCCGGTCGCCGGATTGCCCTTGCAGGCGGTGGAGCCGATATGCACCATCCACGTCCGCGTCTTGGAGCCGTCGGCCTTGACGACCGGCGTCTCCGGATCGAACTCGAAAGTCACGAAGCGGCGGCCGGCCTGCCAGTTCCACGCCATGCCGACCACATCGAGCGGCGCCGGCGCGGTCTCGACATTGGAATGATTGATCGAAACGGGCTTGCCGTCGACGATCGTCTCCACCGGGGCGCCGACCGAGAATTCGAGGCCCACATAGGCGCCCGCCGGCGCTTTGCCGACGATTGTCGTGTTCTTGGCCGGATTGCCCGGCGTGCATGGACTATTGCCGCCGCGCGCATCTTTGAAATCGAGCAGAGCGACATCGCCATATTGCCATTCGCTCTGCTCCAGCGCCACCGGCGTGCGCTTGCCCTTGGCGTCGACCAGCTTGAAGCCATACACGTAGAGACGCGCTTCATGGAGCTTGGCGGACAGATGGCCCGTCCCCAGATTGGCGAGCGGCGCGCCGCAGCCGACCTCCTTGCCGTCGTCCATCAGCACGAAGGAAATGGACACCGGCTTCGTCTCGCTGGAGGCGGCGAGAACAGGCCCGGAAACGCCGCAAAAATAGCCGGCCGCCATTGCCGCAAATCCGAGGTTTCGTAAAATCCGCATCTCGACTTCCTCCGCTTTTCGGCCGGGCGTTCCGCCCGCCGCAAAAATTCCCGAGGGCCTCGCCTGTCTTATAGGACGCGCGAGGAGGCGAAAAAGGAACGTCGGGACGAAAGATTTTTTGCGGCAAGCGCAAGATCTCCCGTCCCGCGACGCACGCCGATCAGAATTCCACCCGCAGCGACCCCATAAAAGTGCGGGGCGTCCCGGTTTGGATGAGGTATCGGCTGGCCGCCGAAGGGTAATAGGTTCTATCGCCGATATTCTTCACATTGAGCTGCGCGGTGACGTTAAAACCTTCGATCTTCGTCCGATAGGCGATCATGCCGTTGAAGATGGAATAGCTCGGCAGAACGAAGGAGTTCGCCGTGTCGCCCAGCTGATCCGAGCTCGCGGAGACGCCGCCGGCGACGCTCAGCCCGCGCAGATCGCCATCCGCGTCGTATTTGACCCACAGATTGCCGTAGTTGCGCGGGCTGCCCGGCAGAATGCCGCCGCTGACCGCGACCTGCCGCGTATAGGCGCTGACGGGATCGGTGGCCGTGCCGACGAGCGTCCGCACATCGTCATGCGTATAATTGGCGATGACGCTCCAATTGTCGTCGATGCGGCCGGTCAGATCGATCTCGAAACCCTGGCTGCGCGCCTTGCCGATCAGCAGCGTGTTGTTCGCATTGCTCGGATCGGTCACCGGCACATTGGTCTTAGTGATGTCGAAATAGGCCATCGTCAACAAAAGACCCTTGTCGAAGAATTCGGCCTTGAGGCCGCCCTCATATTGCTCGCCTCTCTGCGGCGACAGCGTCACGCCTTGCGTGGTGACCTGATTTGCGCCCAGCGCCTGAGTGAAATTGCCGTAGAGCGACAACCATGAAAACGGCTGATAGACGACGCCGAGGCGCGGGCTGAATCCCTTGTCGTAGCTCGCCCAATAGGTAGACGCGGCAAGATAGGGGGAAGTCCGGTATCGGCTGATCGCCGTCTCCGCCCAATCGTAACGGCCGCCGAGCAGAACATGCACGGAGTCGCCGAGGAAGGAGATCATGTCCTGAGCATAGACGCCGGTCCATTTCTGGCCCTGTATCGTATACTGCGACGCGCCCAGAATATTCTCGAACTGCCAAGAATTCGGAGCATACACATTGATCGCGCTGGCGCTCAACGACGCTCCGACGCTCATCGGCGAGAAAAAGTCGAAATGATCGAAGCCGACCAGAATTGAATGCTGGAGCGGGCCGGTGGCGAATTTTCCCTTCACGTCGAGATTGGTCGAGAAGACCTTGTCCACATAGCCGAGATTGAGCGTCATAGACCGCGTGAGAACGCCGGTCGCCTGATTGAATCCGAGCGGAAAGCCATTGTCGGTCCGATTGTTCGTCAGCGCATAGCTCAGACGATTGGTCACGCTCCAGTCGGGCGAGAGATCATAGGTCCAATCATAGGCGATGCGCCTCTTGCTGATATTGTTCGGCATGTTCACCGTGAGGAAGGCCGGCGAGAGGTAGCGGCTGCGCGGAAGATTGGCCGGGCCGCCCGCCACGGCGGGGTAGATCGGATAATCATCCACCCAGGTCTTGTTCTGATATTCGAAATCGACATTCATCCGGAATTGCTCGATCGGATGAAAGGAGACCGTCGGCGCGATGAAAACGGCTCTATCGGTGACGTAATCGCGATAGGAATCTGTGCGGTAATATTCGCCGTTGACGCGATAGAGAATGGATTTGTCGCTCGTTATGGGGCCGGTGGCGTCGATCGTGGTTCGCGTCAGCCCATAGGAGCCGAGCTGCTCCTCCACCGAATAATAGGGCGTCTCCAGCGGCCGCTTGAGGACCATGTCGATGACTCCGCCGGGCTCCATGCGGCCGAAGAGCATAGCGGCCGGCCCTTTCAGCACATCGATCGATTGCAGATTCGTCGTGTCGTAATTGCGGGCGCGATAGTCCTGCAAGCCGTTCTTGAATGTGCTCCCGAAGGAGGAGAAGCCGCGAATCTTGAGAATGTCGAAGAAATTCGGTGAGAGCGTCACGCCGCTGACATTCGAGACGATGGCGTCCCTCATGCTGATCGCCTGCTGATCGTCCATCGTCTGGCGCGTCACCACCTGGACGGAGATCGGCGTCTGCATGATCGGCGTATCGGTCTTCAGCGTCGTCGCCGCAGTCGGACTCGGCCGATATCCGGTGAAGCGGTCGCCCGGCCCCTGCGGCGCCCCGCGCGTCCGCTCCTTGGCCTCAGCCCCCACATCGATCGGCGGCAAAGCCGCCGCGCTGGAGGCGTCGGTCGCCGTTCCGCGATCGTTCTGCGCCAGAATGATCGACACCGTCTTGCCCTTGGCCGCGAAGCGCCACGACAATCCCGTTCCCGACAGCAGCCGATCGAGCCCTTCGTCCACCGCGAAATCGCCGTCGAGCCCCACCGTCCTCAACCGGCTGGTGACTTCGGAATCATAAAGAATCTGCAATCCATTGAGATCGGCGAAAGCGTTCAAGGCGCCCGGCAGCGGACCCGACGCGATCCGATAGCTCTGCGCCAGGCCAGCGCGCTCCTGCGGAGAAATGGCGGCCTGCGCCGGCGAGTCGGAGACGCTCGAGCCCAGCGCCAGAGCGCCCATTGCCGCGATCGCCAGCGTCGAGCTCATATCGGCCTCGCCTGCTCCGAACTTTTTACGAAAATTCTGCCCCGCCATTGCGCCGCCTCTTTGTCATGAGGGGTCGTGTTTCGCCCCCTCCGTCAGCGCTCCACGCGGTAAGAGGCCAAAGAGGAGGTCGGCGCGCAAAAAAACTCGCGCGCCGCGGCGCTCATTCGTAGACGATCGTCAGATATCGCGTGACATGCACGGCATGGAGGCCGAGCGACGTCTCGATCTCGTCCAGCGCGGCGATCGGATCATCGGCGTTGAACACGCCGGTCACGCGCCGCGCCTTCAACGCCGGGTCGACGAAATAGACCAAGCCGCGATGATAGCGGCCGAGCGCGCGCACGACCTCGCCGATAGGACGGTTCTCGAACATCAGCTTGCCGCGCCGCCAGGCGGTGGCGCGAGCGATATCGGCCGGTTCCGGCGCCGCGGCCGCCCCGCCTTCGTCATAGGCGCTCTGCTGCCCCTCCTCGACGACGACCTCGCCCCGGCCGGTCGAAACGCGAACCCGATGGCTCGTCACCGTCACGCGCGCCTTTCCGCCTTCGAGCGCCACATCGAAGGCCGTGCCGAGCGCGGTCGTCGTTCCGCCGGCCGCCTCGACGACGAAAGGCCGCGCCGGATCGGGCGCGACGTCGAACCAAGCCTCGCCGTCGAGAAGGACGACGCGCCTTTGTCCGGCGCTGTACCGCACGGCCAGCGCGCTGCGGGCGTCGAGCTCGACGCGCGAACCATCCTCCAGCGTCGCCTGGCGCGTCTCGCCGGGGCCGGTCGCGTAGTCCGCCCGAAGGCGCAACGCGATCTCGTCATAGGCGAAGAGCGCAAGCAGCGTCGCTGTGGCCGCGGCCCCTGCTCTTCGCCGCCGGCGGCGCGCTTTGCGCAGAGGTCCGACGCCCGGCCAGCGCGGCGCCATGAAGTCGCCGAGCGCTGCGAGCTTGTCGAAAGCGGCGCGATGAGCGGCGTCCTCGGCCAGCCAGGCCTCGAAAGCGGCCCCGTCTCGCTTGGAGAATGTCGCTTCGTTCCGCCGCAGCCACCAGCCTATCGCAGCGTCGCGGACGTCGGGTGGAGCGGCGGCGGGCTTCTTCTCGGACATTGCGTCATCCGTCACAGAGCTGTGCGCGCGGCCGACGCCGATGAGCGGGAGCCTGCGCTTCATACCACGCGCGAGAACGCGAAACGGGAGGCGCCCTCCGCGCAAAATCGAGAGCCGTTCCGGTTCCGGCTTCGCTCGAAAACACTCTAATCCAGCGCCGCCCAGCAGCGCGCCATGGCGAGGCGCATGTGCTTTTGCGCCATATTGCGCGATATTCCGAGCCGAGCGGCGATCTCGCCGAGATCGAGCCCCTCCTGCACATAAAGGAGAAAAACGTCGCGGCAGCGTGGCGGCAGACCTTCGACCGCCTCTTGCAGCAGACGCCACCTCTCCTCGGCCTCGAGGCGGGAGTCGGGCCTTTCGCCCGCCGCGACGGCCTCTCCTCCGTCGACGCCGACCGCCAGATATTTCGCCTCCGTCCGCCGTCGGCGGGCATGGTCGCGGGCAAGATTGGTCGCGATACGTTGCAGGAGCGAGGGCGGATCGGCCAGCGCGTCGATGCGGCCGTGCCGCAGCACGCGCACGAAGGTCTCCTGAAGCAGGTCGGAGGCGTCATCGCGTCCCACTTTTCGCGACAGATAGGCGAGGAGCTGGCGCTGGCTGCGCGCGAATAATCGAGCGACGAGGTTCGATTTCTCATCTGACATGGACGATGGCCGACGATTGCCGAAGCGCCCGGGCGCGCCCGAGGCCGGCGAGGAATTGGCGAGGAACAGGTCATCGACGCAATGCGCCCGCCTGGACGAATAGAGTGAAAATCAGCGATCGGTCAAAGAGATGGAGGCGCGCGCGACGACCAGGGCCGCGCCGGCTCGGGACCGAGAGTTCCGGGGTCGCAGGAAAAGCCGATCACGGCCGTTTCGCCGGCCCCGGCCGAAAGCGAAACGAACGCTTCGACGGCGTCAGAAAGCGAGACCGCGGAGCCGATGATGCAACATTGCCGATCATGCGGCATGGTCGGCGACGTCGGGCTCTGCTGGCCCGCCGCCGACGCGCCGCAATCGGCGCTCGCGATTTCGAAGCTCGCCGGCGCGTCATGAGAGCGGCAAGCGCCGTTCCCGGCAACGGCGGCCAGCAGCAGAACGGCTTGCAGGATCGACGCGAGAACAGCGAGCCGCGCGATCGTCGCACGCTCCCAGAGAGTTCTTTTGCCGCGCGACCTGGCCATATCGAATGATCCGGCGACGAGCGAGCGATCCGCGAAGGGACGACCGCGATCTGTCGCTTAAGAGTGCCTTCGAGCGAAGCGGGAACCGGCTCGTGTGAAGAAAGCACGCCCGAACAAGGAGATCTAGAGTCACTCCGGTTCAGATTGAACCGGAGTGACTCTAGAACACGCCTTCGCGGCAAGTCAACGGCGCGGGCCGCCCGGAGCGCAGAGAGCCGTGCGGCGATAAAGGGATCGCTCCAACGTCACGGGCTCGGCGCGACATTGGAGTGAGACTCAGAACTCCAACCGCAGCGAGCCGAGGAAGGTGCGCGGAGCGCCGGTCATGATATAGGTGCGGTCCTGAGACGCAGGGTAATAGACCGTGTCGGTGATGTTCTTAACATTGAGCTGCGCAGTGACATTGTAGCCCTCGATCTTCGTCGTATAGGCGATCATGCCATTGAGCAGCGCATAGCCCGGCAGCACATAGGAATTGGCGTTGTCGCCGAGCGCGCTCCCCGTCACCGTGAGGCCGGCGCCGAGGCTCAGTCCTTTGAAAGCGTCGTCGGCGTCGTATTTCACCCAGAGATTGCCATAGTTGCGTGGGCTCGAGGCCAGCACCTTGCCGGCCACGGCGAGGTTGCTGTTGTAGACGGCGAGCGCATTGGCCGAGGAGCCCTCGACCGTGCGCACATCGTCATGTGTATAGTTGGCGATGACGCTCCAATTGTCGTCGATGCGGCCGGTGAGATCGAATTCGAAGCCCTGGCTGCGCGCTTTGCCGATCAGATAGGTGATGGTCGTATTGAGCGGATCGGCGGTCGGAATATTGGTCTTGGTGATGTCGAAATACGCCATGGTCAGCGTCAGGCGCTTGTCCAGGAGCTCCGCCTTGGCGCCCGCCTCCCATATCTCGCCGCGTTGCGGCGGCTGCGGCTGGCTGTAATTGGTCGTGTTGTTGGAGCCGAAGGATTGCGCGAAATTGCCGTAGACCGACATCCAGGACAGCGGCTGATAGACGACGCCGACGCGCGGGCTGAAGGCGGAGGAATAGGCGGTCTTGTAATTGCCATAGGCCGTCCACCAATTGGAATTATAGCCGCCAGACGAACCCACGGCGTTCCAATCATAGCGTCCGCCGAGCAGCACATGGACGCTGTCGTCGAGGAAGGAGATCATGTCCTGCCCATAGACGCCGGTCCATTGCTCGCCGGAATGCGCATAGCCGCCGCCGCGCGGAACGTCGAGCGTGTAATAGTTGGGGGCGTAGATGTTGATGGCGCTGATCGGCGTGATGATCTGGCTCTTCATGCCCCAATAATTGCTGAAATAGTCGAAGCCGACGAGAATCGAATGCGAGAGCGGCCCCGTCTCGAACTTGCCTTTGAGATCGAGATTGGTGGCGAATGTGTTATCCGTATTGCCAGGGAAATAGACGTAAGTGCGGTTCAGCACGCCGGTGTTCTGATTGAAGGCGGCGCCGGCCACATTGCCGTTCCTCGTGCCCACACTCGTATAGCTCAGCCGATTGGTGAGGCTCCAATCCTTCGATATGTCATAGGTCCAATCATACGCGATGCGCTTCTTGTCGAAGTGATTTTTCAGATTGGTGGTGAGATAGGGGGCCGACAGATAGCGGCTGATCGGAATATTCGCGGGATGGTCGTAGACCGCCGGCAGCAGCTCGTAATCATCGACCCAGGTCTTGTTCTGATATTCGAAGTCGACATTGATGCGGAACTGCTCGATCGGCCGATAGGAGATCGTCGGCGCGACGAAAAAATTGCGGTCGGTGACAAAGTCGCGATAGGAATCGGTGCGGTAATATTCGGCGTTGACGCGATAGAGTAGAGATTTGTCCGCCGTCAACGGGCCGGTCGCATCGATCGTCGTGCGCGCGCCGCCATAGGATTGCGCCTGTTGCTGTATCGAGTAATAGGGCGTCTCCAGAGGCCGCTTCACGACGAGATTGATGAGGCCGCCCGGCTCGCTGCGGCCGAACAGCATGGCGGCCGGACCTTTCAGAACGTCGATGGATTGCAGATTGGCCGTGTCGAGATATCGCGACCGCAGCTCGATCAGGCCGTTCTTATAGGTGCTCTGCGAGACGGAGAAGCCGCGGACCTTGTAGACGTCGAGAAGATTGGGAAGCGGCGTCACGCCAGAAACATTGGTCAGCACGGCGTCGCCGACCGAAATCGCCTGCTGATCGTCCATCGTCTGGCGCGTCACCACCTCGACGGCGACGGGCGTCTTCAACAGCGGCGTGTCGACCTTCAACGTCGTCGGCGCGCTCGCGGCGTTATAGCCGGTATAGCGATCGCCCGGCCCCGGCGCCGCGCGGCCGCCAGTCGGCGCGGCGTCTTTGCGCCCAGGCTGCGCGCCAATGTCGATCGTCGGCAGCGGCGTCGCGCCGCTCGCGTCGTTCTGCGTCGCGGCGTCATTCTGCGCCAGCACGATCGACACCGCCTGCCCGTCGCGCGAGAATTCATAAGTGAGGCCGGTGCCCGCCAGCAGCGCGCCGAGCGCCTCGCGCACGGAATATTTGCCGGAGAGCCCCGGCGTCACGCGCCCATGGGTGAGGCGCGCGTCATAGAGCACATGGAGATCGTTCTCATCGGCGATGACATTCAGCGCCGAAGCCACCGAGCCCGCGGGAATGCGGTAGGCCAAAATCGCTCCCGAACGCTCCTGCGGCGCAATAGCGGCCTGCGCAGGAGAATCCGAGACTCCCGCTCCCGTCATCAAGGCGCCGAACGCCGCCGCCGCGACCGCCGAACCCATATTCGCTTTTCCTCGCCGCTCGCCGCGCGCCGACTTCCTCGCCATGTCTCCGCATCTCCGTAACGATCGTCCGCCTCGGGGCGCTGAAAGGCCCCTGTCTTGCTGGACGCGGTCGATGCGGAAAACGAAACGTCGCGGAGAAAATTTTTTTCGCGCGAGGCGAAACGCCTCAGCCGTGGAGCAGGATCAGATAGTCGGTGACCTGAATGGCGCGCAGGCCGAGAAAGGCCTCGATCTCGCGCAGCGCCTGGGCCGGATTCTCGGCGTCGAAAACGCCGGTCACGCGCCGGGCGCAGCTCGCTTCGCCGATGCAATAGACATAGCCGCGCCGGTGTCTGCCGAGCGCCGCGAGCACTTCGCCGAGCGGCTTGTTCTCGAAGATCAGCCGGCCGCGACGCCAGGCCGTGGCCCGCTTGACGTCGACCGCTTCGGGCGCGCGCGCAGCGCGCTCGGCGGAAAAGGCGCTCTGCGCGCCCTCCCCGACCACCACGGAAGCGCCGCCGCTCGCGACCGCGACACTGTGCTCGGTGACAGTGACGCGCGCCTCGCCCTTGTCGATGGCGATGTCGAAAGCCGTGCCGAGCGCCGTCACCGACCCGCCGGCCGCCTCCACGACGAAGGGCCGCGCGGTGTCCGGCGCGACCTGGAACCAGGCCTCGCCCTCGAGGAGGGTGAGCCGCCGGCGGCCGGGCTCGAAATGCAGCGCAATGGCCGAACTTGCGTTCAGCTCGACGCGCGACCCGTCCTCCAATGTCACGCTCTTGCGGTCGCCGACGCCCGCGTAAATGTCGGAGCGAAGCCAGGTCGCGAGATCGCCGAAGCCGACCGCTATAGCGAGGCAGAGCGCGGCGGCAATCGTCGCCACGCCGGCCAGCGAAGGGCGGCGGGTGGCTGCGCGAGGAGGCTCCGCCTGCCGGCTGGGCGCGAGGCTCTCCACGAAGCCGCACATTTCCGCCATATCGTCGAAAGCCGCGGCATTGGCCGGATCGGCCGCCCGCCATGCGTCGAACTCGGCCTTCTCGGCGGCCGATAGCGCGCCGGCCCGCATCCGTATCCACCAATTGACGGCGGCGACGCGCGGGCTGTCGTGATCGAAACCATCGCTATAGTCGGTCATTGGTCACGGCCATCGATCGGCGCGGCTCCTCCGCCGGCCGCTGTCTCATAGGACGCGCCGGAACGGAAAACGAAACGGGGGGCGGAAAAAAAATCAATCGAGCGCCGCCCGGCATCGCAGCAGAGCGAGCCGCAAATGCCGGCGCGCCATCGTCTCGGAAATGCCGAGCCGCCGCGCCGCCTCGTTCAGGGAGACGCCCTCGTGCATCACCAGCAGGCAGACCTCCCGGCAGCGGGGCGGCAGCGCCTCGATCGTCTCCAGCACGATGCGCGTCTTGTGGCGGCGATCGAGCGACTCTTCGGGCGTCGCCGCTTCCGAGGGCGCCTCGACGGGCGGATCGCCGAAATCGAGATAGCGCGTCTCGGTCTTGCGCCGACGGGCGAAATCCCTGGTGAGATTGACGGCGATCTGCTTCAGGAACGCCGTCGAATCCGCGACGCTCTCGAAACGGTCGTGGCGGAGCGCGCGCACGAAGGTCTCCTGCAGCAGATCAGAGGCCTCCTCGCGTCCGACCCGGCGCGTCAAAAAAGCGAGCAAGCCGCGCTTGTTGCTGAGGAAAAGCTCGCGGAACGACAAGAATTTGCTGTCCGACATACGCGGCGTCCGGATGCATGCGGGAGGAATGGCGGCGGGAGGAGTCGCGGCGCCGTCGCGTGGATCGGCGCGATCAGGCGAGGAGCGGCGGCGCGCGCGACGACCAGGAGCCGCGCCATCCAGACCGGAAGACAGCCGGAGCCTCGAGGGGCCGCGACGCCGCAATGGCCGGCGGCGCATGAGGCAAAACCGCGCCGAGCCGCATGGGCGCGACAATGGCGTCCGCCGCGGCTCCTCCGCAGGCGGTGGGGCACATCTCACAATGATGGCGTCCGCCCGCAGGACCGCCGTCCGAATCGGCGGGGCCATGGCTTGCATCGAGGCCGACGGAACGGCAGGGCCGATCTGCCGCAGCGAACGAGGAGCCATCGAGGCTCGACGAGCCGGGGCGCGCGATGGCGAGGGCCTGCGCGAGAAACAGCGCGACGATCCCGCTCAGCACCAGCGCGCGCGCCATCCACCCAGAATTGGCCCATAGCTTCGCCATGCCGAAAAGGTCCCATGATCGGCGAACGGCCGTCAAGAGCCGCGCATCATCCGCGAGAGACGCGGGCCACGGCGCGGACGAATTTCTGCCGCATCGGCGGTCTAGCTGGAGGTCGGCGCGTTCTTGACAGGTCCGGCGCGGGCGGCGCATCTGTCGCCCGCTTCCGGCGCGCCCGGACCGTTCCACAGGCGAAGACACGGGAATTCATGCTCGCGACGCGCGCCCCCGCCAAGATCAATCTGACGCTTCACATTCTCGGCCGCCGCGCCGACGGATATCACGAGCTGGAGAGTCTCGTGGCCTTCTCCGGCGCCGGAGACAGCCTGCGTCTCGAGCCGGGCGAGGCGCTGTCGCTGACCGTGGACGGGCCTACCGCCGCCGCCGCCGGCTCGGACGCCGATAATCTGGTCCTGCGCGCCGCCCAGCGTCTCGCCGAGCGCGTCCCAGGCCTGCGTCTCGGCGCCTTTCATCTCACCAAATATCTGCCGGTCGCGGCCGGCATAGGCGGCGGCTCCTCCGACGCCGCGGCGGCGCTGCGCCTGCTCGCCCGCGCCAATGGCCTTTCCGCCGACGATCCGCGCCTGCTCGAGGCCGCCCGCGCCACCGGCTCCGACGTGCCCGTCTGCCTCTCGCCGCACGCGCGCTTCATGCTCGGCCGCGGCGAGACGATCGGCGCGCCGCTCGGCCTGCCGCCGCTGCCCGCTGTGCTGCTCAATCCCGGTGCGCCGGTCGAGACGCGCGGCGTCTTCGCCCGCCTCGGCCTCGCCGCGGGCGAGCAGACCGGCGCGGCGGCGCATCCCGAAATCGCGCCAGCGCTCGGCGCGGAGGGGATAGCGGCGGCGCTGCGCCGCGGCCGCAACGATATGGAGGACGCCGCCTGCGTCGAGGCGCCGGTCATCGTCGATGCGCTCGCCGTGCTGTCGGCCGCCAAAGGCTGCCGGCTCGCGCGAATGTCCGGCTCCGGTGCGACCTGCTTCGCTCTCTTCTCGACCCGTCAGGCGGCCGCCCGCGCGGCGGCGGTCATCCGCCGCCAGCACGCGGACTGGTGGGTGAAGACCGCGGTGCTGCGATGAGCCGCCCGCCCGCCGGCAAGGATCGCGGCCGCCGCCCGCCGCCGCCGCGTCATCCGCCGAAGGAGGAGACGCCCTTCCGCCGACCCGCGGCGGATGTCGTCGTGCTCTATGGCGCCCATGCGGTGCGCGAGGCGCTCATCGCCGGCCGGCGCAAATTGCTGGCGCTCTATGCGACGGAGAACGCCGCCGAGCGCATCGCGCCGCTCGCCGCCGCCGCCGGCCTCACGCCGAAGATCGTGGACCCGCGCGCGCTGTCGCAGCGGCTCGGCGAGGAGAGCGTGCATCAAGGTCTGATGCTGGAGGCGCGCCCGCTGCCGGAGGCGGATATCGCCGACATAGAGCCAAAGAGCGGACTCGTCCTGGTCCTCGATCAAGTGACCGATCCGCATAATGTCGGCGCAATTCTGCGCACGGCGGCGGCCTTCGCCGTCGATGCGCTGATCGTGACCGAGCGGCACAGCCCGGATTTCACCGGCGTGCTCGCCAAGGCCGCCTCCGGCGCGCTCGAGCATGTGACGATCGTCTCCGTCGTCAATCTCGCCCGCGCGCTCGAGCAATTGGCGGAGCGCGATTTTCTGATCGTCGGCCTCGATTCGGAAGGTCCGCAGCCGCTGGAGGCGAGTCCTTTGCGCAAGCCGCTGGCGCTGGTGCTGGGCGCCGAAGGCAAAGGCCTGCGCCGCCTGACGCGCGAGCGCTGCGATATTCTCGCGCGGCTCGACATGCCGGGGCCGATCAAGAGCCTCAATGTCTCCAACGCCTGCGCCGCCGCTCTAATGGCGCTGCGCCTTCGCCTCGGCTGATCGAAACCGCCTCCGCTTGCCGCGCGGCGGGGCGGTTCGATGTAAGGGGCGGATCGAATTTGCGAAGGAGGAGACACCATGCGCAAGCTCGCGCTCTTTTCGACGAGCCTCGTTCTGATCCTCGGCGGCGCGGCCCTCGCCGAGCAGCAGATGACGCAGCGCGGCCGCACCTCCGGCCCCGCCACCGGACAGAATGTGACGCCGAGCACGGTGACGCAGAAATCGGTGGAAGGACGCTCCAGCTTCATCGATGAGAACGAGGGCTTCGCGCTCGACGCGAGCGCCCTCGCCGCCGGCGCGCCGGGCGTCGAAGGCAAGCCGGGCGCGCAGAGCGGTCCCGTCCCGCGCGGCCGCGGCGGGACCTCGAAATTCGTGTATTAGCCCCCTCGTTCCGCGGCGTTCGCGGCTTCGGCGAGCCACAGCACGAAACGCTTCGCCATCGGATAGCTCTCCGAATGCGGATCGATGAAGGCGACATGGCGCGGACCGGGCGCGACGATCTGCGGGAAAGGCGCGGCGAGCGATCCATCCGTCGCTTGTCCCACTGTCAGCTCGATCGGCCCGACAGCGACGCCCTGCCCGTTGAGAATCGCCATCAGCGCCGTGTGAAAATGGCCGAAACGACGCACGCGCCATTTTTGCAAGGGCGGCAGGCGCGCAGCCTCGAGCCATCGCTCGGTCTCGCCCGGCCGCGTGTCGCTGACGGCGAATGTCTCTCCGAGGAGAGCAGCGACGCCGTGGGCGGCGAGCGTCTCCGCTCGGCGACGGGTCGTCAGCAGCGTGAGCGACTCTTGCAGCACGGAAGAGGACTCCCAATTGCCGATCTGCTCGGAGCCGCGCATGATCGCGACATCGAAAAAAGCGAGAGCGGGATCTTCTCCTGTCTGACGCGTCTGCACATGCACATCCACATCGGGATGCAGCGCATAGAATTGCTCGAGCCGCGGCACCAGCCAATGCATCGCGAAAGTCGCATGGGCGAAAACCTTGAGACGCCGGCGCGCCGTCGCGACGCGTCCCATGGCCGCATCCATACGCTCGAAGCTATCGGTAATGACGGCGACGAATTCGCGCGTTTCGTCGACCGGCCGCAGACGTCCGCGATCACGCTCGAACAATGCGCGCCCGAGCCAATCCTCCAGCGCGGCGATCTGCCGGCTCACCGCGCCATGAGTGACGCCGAGCTCCTTGGCGGCGTTGGAGACGCCGTCGAGCCGCACCACGGCCTCGAGCGTCTGCAGCATTTTCAGCGGTAGCGGCTTGCGCGCCATCTCGTTTCACTCACTCTCTCATACGCAGTATCACGCGATGAACATCCTGCGGATGTGACGCTTTTGTGAAGCATATCGGCTTCGCTCACAGGGTCTGTGAGATTTATTCGTTTCGAGATGGCGTCCCCGCCTGATAGATGAACCAGCGCCGAAGCGAAGTCGCAAATGAAGCGACGAAAGATTGCGGGGCGCGAATATGACATCCGAAATCACCATCAACGGAAGGCGCTACGCCGCGCCCTCCGAGCCGACCGTCGTCGTCTGCATCGACGGATGCGAGCAAGACTATATCAATCAGGCGATCCGCGCCGGCGTCGCGCCTTTCTTCGCCGGCCTCGGCGAACGCGGCGCCGTGCTCACCGCCGATTGCGTGATGCCCTCCTTCACCAATCCCAATAATCTCTCCATCGTGACCGGCGCGCCGCCGAGCGTTCACGGCATATGCGGCAATTATTTCTTCGATCCAGAGCAGGGCGTCGAAGTGCTGATGAACGACGCAAAATATCTTCGCGCGCCGACGATCCTCGCGGAGTTTTCCAAGGCCGGCCGCAAGGTCGCGACGGTGACGGCGAAGGACAAGCTCAGCGCGCTGCTCGGCAGCGGGCTCGAGGGCGTTCGCTTCTCCGCTGAAAAGGCCAATGAGGCGACACTCGCGCAAAACGGCGTCGACGATCTTCTCGCCAAGGTCAGCCTGCCGCTTCCCGCCGTCTATAGCGCAGAATTGTCGGAATTCGTTCTCGCCGCCGGCGTCTGGCTGATGAAGACGATGCGGCCGGATATCATGTATCTCTCGACGACGGACTATGTGCAGCACAAGCATGCGCCCGGCACGCCCGTCGCCAACGCCTTCTATGCGATGCTCGACAAATATCTCACGCAGCTCGACGCGATGGGCGCCGTCATCGGAATCACCGCCGATCACGGCATGAACGCCAAGACGGATTCGATCGGCCGTCCCAATATCGTCTTTCTGCAAGACGTGCTGGACATGCGCTTCAGCGCCGGGACATGCCGCGTGATCCTGCCGATCACCGATCCTTATGTCGTGCATCACGGCGCGCTCGGCTCCTATGCGACCGTCTCGGCGCCTCAGTCGATATTGAGCGAAGTCGCGCAATGCGTCGCCGCGCTCGAAGGCGTCGATCGCGTGCTCGACAATCAGGCCGCCTGCGCGCGCTTCGAATTGCCCAATGAGCGCGTCGGCGATCTCGTCGTGCTGGCGGAACGTCTCTTCACGCTCGGCACATCCGCGACGAGCCATGACCTCACCGGATTGACCGCGCCGCTGCGCTCGCATGGCGGCCTCTCGGAACAGCAGGTTCCGTTGCTGCTCAATCGACCCGTCAGACGCGAGAGCAATGCGCGCCTGCGGAATTTCGACGTCTTCGCGCTCGCCCTCAACCGCGTGATCTGACGCGCGCGAGCTTCCTGATTTTCTATCCGCCACAGGACGAACGACCATGCGTAACGCCTGCAGCATTTTCATCATCTCGATCGCCGCCATCACGAGTCTCGACGCCGCGCGCGCCGAGACCTCGCTCTCGGGAACAGGCTCCGCTTTCGCCGCGCCGATCTACACGCGCTGGGCGCATGAGGCGAAGCCGAGCCTCGGATTGGAAGTCAATTATCAGGCGACGGGCTCCGGCGTCGGACAAAAGCAGGCCGCCGCCGGCACTGTCGATTTCGGCGCCTCCGACGTGCCGATGGAGGCGAAGCGGATAGAGGAAGGCGATCTGCTGCAGTTTCCGACCGTCGTCGGCGGCCTCGATGTGATCGTCAACATCCCTGGCGTCGGCGCCAATGCGCTGAAGCTCGACGGGCCGGTCATCGCCGACATCTATCTCGGCGCGATCACGCGCTGGAACGATCCGCGCATCGTCGCGCTCAATCACGGTCTCGCGCTTCCCGATCTGCTGATCGTCCCCATCCATCATTCCAACGCTTCTGGATCGACCTTCGCGCTGTCGCGCTATCTCTCCAAAGTGAGCGAGGCGTGGAAGACGCGCATGGGCGTCGCGCTGACGCTGGAATGGCCGAGCGGCGTCGGCGTGCATGGCAGCGCCGGCACGGCGGGCGAGGTTCCGCGCACCTTGGGCTCGATCGGCTATGCCGAAAATTCCTATGTGACGACCAATCATCTCGCGCCGGCCAAGCTGCTCAATCGCGCCGGCAAATATGTCGCGCCGAATGAAGAGAGCTTCGCCGCGGCGGCGGCCAATACGGATTGGGCGGCCGCTGATAATTTCGCCGTCGATCTCACCAATATGCCGGGCGAGAAAAGCTGGCCGCTGGTAACGGCGACCTTCGTGCTGGCGCCGAAAGCTCCGGCCAAGGCGGAGCGGACGGCGGCTCTGCTGAAGTTCTTCGATTGGGCTTTCGCTCATGGCGACAAGACGGCGAAAGCCCTGCAATATGTTCCGCTGCCCCATGCGGTGAAGGATCAGATCAGAGCCGCCTGGCGTCAGAAAGTGGCGTTCCGCGCCAAGGATTGATCGCCTGCTCGCGCGCTCGACTTCAGAGCGGCCGCCAGCGCGCCAGCCCTCGCATCCAGCCGCGCGCCAAATTGGTGCGGCGCTCGAACAGGAACCAGACGGCCGTCGCATAGAGCAGCGCGACGGCCATCAGCGCAGCCATTCGCAACAGGACGGCGACGCCCGGCTGGCTCTGGCCGGGCGCCAGCAGCCAGAACCACAGCATCAGCAGCAGCGGAAAATGCACTGCGTAGAGCGTGTAGGAAATTTCCGACAGCCCCTGCGCCGCTCCGCCATAGAGCCCGCCGAAAGGCCGAAAGGCGGCGAGATCGCGCAGCCAGAAGGCGATGACGCAGCCAAGAATCATATCGCCGAAAATATTGCGCCACGCATGGGCGACGCCGATCGCCGCCACGGTGGCGAGCGCGCCGCCGATGGCGCGCGCCCACGACGGGCGCGCCGGATGATCGGCGGCCAGCGCGCCGGCGAGCCATGGCAGGCCGAGCAGCGCGATCTCCGCCGGCAAGAGCGCCAGCATCAGCAGGCCCGCGCTCGCGCACAGCCCCCGCACGAGCGGCGCACGGTGGAAAAAGGCGAAGGCGAGCAGCGGGAAGGCGAGATAATACCAGGCCTCATTGGCGAGGCTCCACAGCGGCCGGTTGGAGCCGAAGACGGGCGTCTCGATCGTCTGCAGGAAAAAGACATTGCCGAGCAGCGTCGCGAGCGAGTGATTCGTCGGCTCGGCGGGCGTCGGCCCGCTCGGCAGCACCGCCGCCAGCGCGCCCTGATAGGCGCCGGCGGGTCCGAGCGCCGCGCCGGCGAAATCCCAGACGGCAGTGAGCGCCAGCGCGGGAATCAGCACGGTCCACAGCCGCGAGAGCCGCGCGGCGCCGTAATCCGCCCAGGAGAAGCGCCCCGCCCGCATCGCAGCGAGAGTCGAGCCGCCGACGAGAAAGCCGCTGAGCGCGAAAAAGGCGATCACGCACTCATGGCCGAGACCGCCGAGCGTGAAGAGGAATTTGTCGAGGAGTCCATGTCGCGCCGCTTCGGCATAGGGAACGACGAGCAGCGCCCGCAAATGGCTGACCACCACGCCGAGCGCGCAGAGACCGCGCAGCATGTCGAGATGCTGGAGACGAGGCTTTCGAGGCTGCTGCATGGGGTTTCGCGATTGGCCGCCGAGGGGCGAGCACGCCCATTCGTTCCGGCGCCTTCGAGATCAGAGAATCACGCCTGCTTCAAGGCGCTTCGAGCGCCGAGGCTCGGAGCGGAAGCATGAGCGTATCTGCAGCGGGATGTCTTTGGTGGAGCCAGACGGAATCGAACCGACGACCTCTTCAATGCCATTGAAGCGCTCTCCCAACTGAGCTATGGCCCCACTTTTTTGCCGCCCTCTCTGGGGTGAGGGCGGGGCGAACCGCGGCGTCGCCGCTGCAGCGCGAGGGCTGTATAGTGCAGCCCGTCGCGCGCCGCAAGCCCGCTTTTCGCCCTTTCTCGTCAGAGAATGAAGCGGCTCAAATCGCGGTTCTTGGCGAGGTCGCCGATATGCTCCTCGACATAGGCGCCGTCGATCGTCACCGTCTCGCCGGCGCGATCGGAGGCGGAGAAGCTCACCTCGTCCAGCACGCGCTCCATTACCGTCTGCAGGCGGCGCGCGCCTATGTTCTCCACCGAGGAATTCACCTGCACGGCGACGCGGGCGATGGCGTCCACCGCCGAAGGCGCGATCTCCAGCGCGACGCCCTCCGTCGCCAGCAGCGCCACATATTGCTTGGTGAGGCAGGCCTCGGTCTCGGTGAGGATGCGGCGGAAATCCTCCTCGTCCAGCGAGGCGAGCTCGACTCTGATCGGCAGGCGGCCCTGCAGCTCCGGCAGCAGATCGGAGGGTTTGGCGACATGGAAGGCGCCGGAGGCGATGAACAAAACATGGTCGGTCTTCACCGGCCCGTGCTTGGTCGCGACCGTGGTGCCCTCGATCAGCGGCAGCAGGTCGCGCTGCACGCCCTCGCGCGAGACATCGGCGCCGCCCCTGCCCTCGCGGGCGCAAATCTTGTCCATCTCGTCGAGGAAGACGATGCCATTATTCTCGACCTCGGAAATCGCCTCGCGGACGCTCTCCTCCTGGTCGATGAGCTTGTCGCTCTCCTCGGCGAGCAGCGGGCCATGGGCCTCCTTCACCGCCATTTTTCGGCGCTTCGGCCGGCCCTGAAACGCCTTGCCGAAAATATCGCCGATGGAGAAGGCGGAAACGCTGGCGCCGGGCATGTTCGGCAGCTCGAACATGGGGACCTGCGGCCCCGATTGCGCCAGCTCGACCTCGATCTCCTTATCGTCCAGCTCGCCGGCGCGCAGCTTCTTGCGGAAGGAATCGCGCGTCGCCGGCGAGGCCGCCGGGCCGACCAGCGCATCGAGCACGCGCTCCTCCGCCGCCAGCTGGGCCTTGGCCTCGACATCCTTGCGCCGACGCTCCTTCACCAGCAGGATCGCCACCTCGACGAGATCGCGGACGATCTGCTCGACATCGCGGCCGACATAGCCGACCTCGGTGAATTTCGTCGCCTCTATCTTGAGGAAGGGCGCATTGGCGAGCTTGGCGAGACGGCGCGCGATCTCGGTCTTGCCGCAACCAGTGGGGCCGATCATCAATATGTTCTTGGGCAGCACCTCTTCGCGCATAGAGCCTTCGAGGCGGAGCCTGCGCCAGCGATTGCGCAGCGCAATGGCGACGGCGCGCTTGGCGTCCTTCTGTCCGACGATGAATCGGTCGAGCTCCGAGACGATCTCGCGCGGGGAAAAATCGGCCATATCAGTTCCTCGGAAAGCTCAGATCGATTCGAGCACGATGTTGCGATTGGTGTAGACGCAGATGTCGGCCGCGATCTCCATCGCGCGCTTGGCGATCACCTCGGCCTCTATCGGCTGATCGAGCAGCGCGCGCGCCGCGGCGAGCGCAAAATTGCCGCCGGAGCCGATCGCCGCCACCGAGCCATGCTCGAAGGCTTCCGGCTCCAGCACGTCGCCGGCGCCGGTCAGCGTCAGCCCCACCTCGCGATCGGCGACCAGCATCATCGCCTCGAGCCGGCGCAGATAACGGTCCATGCGCCAATCCTTGGCGAGCTCCACGCAGGCGCGCGTCAATTGCCCGGGATATTGCTCGAGCTTGCCCTCGAGCCGCTCGAACAGAGTGAAGGCGTCAGCCGTTGCGCCGGCGAAACCCGCGATCACATCACCCTTGCCGAGACGACGCACCTTCTTGGCGTTCGCCTTGACGATGGTCTGGCCGAGGCTCACCTGTCCGTCGCCCGCGATGACGGTCTTGCCGTTCTTTTTCACCAGAACGATGGTCGTCGCGTGCCAGCTCGCCGGTTTCGTATTTTGTTCTTGTGTCATCCGAGCCTCGGCTGGAAAAAGAGTTTCGAGGATGTAGGGATTGAGGCGTCGCTCGGCAAGGGGCGCGCATTCGCAGACGGAGGGGTGGAATGACGGATGCGAGCAAGCGAGAGGCGATCGTCGAAGCGGCGCGGAGCATGAATGCGCTCGGCCTCAATCAAGGAACCGCCGGCAATCTATCGGTGCGCGACGGCGAGGCGATGCTGATCACGCCGAGCGGAATCTCCTACGCCACAATGACCCCGCAGATGATCGCGCGCATGCCGCTCGCGGGCGACGGCGAGTCTGAAGGACCACTGGCGCCTTCCAGCGAATGGCGCATGCATCGCGATATCCTACGCGCCAGGCCGGATGTGCAGGCGGTGGTGCATACGCATTCCATTTATGCGACGACGCTGGCCACGCTGCGGCGCGAGATTCCGCCCGTGCATTATATGATCGGGATTTTCCGCACGTCCCGCATTCGCTGCACCGATTACGCGCCTTTCGGCACACAGGCGCTCTCCGATCTCGCGGTCGAAGGATTGGGCCGCGCGCATGGCGTGCTGCTCGGCAATCACGGCATGATCGCGCTCGGCGAAGGATTGGATCGCGCAATGTGGCGCGCAGTGGAGCTCGAGACGCTGGCGCGGCTCTATTATCTCGCGGGCATCGCCGGCGAGCCGGTGCTGATTTCAGAGGAAGAAATCGAAAACGAAATCACCCGTTTTGAAAATTACGGATTGAAATCGTCGAAGTGAGATCGTGCCGTTCTCTCCTTCTCCCACAAGTGGGAGAAGGAATCGCGCACGTCGGTTACGCCAGATCGGGGAACAATCCGCGCAAGCCCGCCTCGCTCGCGGCGCACACTCCGCGCTCTGTTATCAGCGCGCCGACGAGACGCGCAGGCGTCACGTCGAAAGCGTAATTGGCGGCGGGCGAACCTTTCGGCGTCACTTGCACGCGCGTCACCACGCCATCGTCGGCGAGGCCGGAGATATGCGTCACCTCGCTCGCGTCGCGCTGCTCGATCGGGATTTCGGCGACGCCGTCGCGCATCGCCCAATCGATCGTCGAGCTCGGCAGCGCGACATAGAAGGGCACGCCATTGTCATGGGCGGCGAGCGCCTTCAGATAGGTGCCGATCTTGTTGCAGACATCGCCGATTCGCGTCGTGCGGTCGCTGCCGACGATGCAGAGATCGACGAGCCCGTGCTGCATCAAATGGCCGCCCGTGTTGTCGGCGATGACGGTGTGGGGAATCCCTTCGCCCGAAAGCTCGAAGGCAGTGAGGCTCGCGCCTTGATTGCGTGGCCGCGTCTCGTCGACCCACACATGCAGATCGATTCCATCGCGCGCCGCCTTGTAGATGGGCGCGAGCGCTGTGCCCCAATCGACGGCGGCGAGCCAGCCGGCGTTGCAATGGGTGAGAATATTGACCGGCCGGCCCGGATGCTCGGCGGCGGCGGCGCAGATCAGCGGCGCGCCATGGTCGGCGATCGCCTCGCAGCAGAGCGCGTCCTCATCGGCGATGGCGCCGGCCTCGCCGAAAGCGAGCGCGCACCGATCCGAGGGCGCCGCGGAAAGCAGCAGCCTGCGCATCCGATCGAGCGCCCAGCGCAAATTGACGGCCGTGGGGCGCGCCGCGGCGAGCCGCGCATGGGCCTCCTCCAGCGCCGCGTCGCTCGGATCGACGGCTGCGGCGAGCGCCAGCCCATAGGCGCCGGTGACGCCGATCAGCGGCGCGCCGCGCACGACCATGGTCGCAATCGCGGCGACGGCGTCGTCGAGCGAGGCGAGCCTTCTGGTCTCGAATCTATGAGGGAGCTTGGTCTGGTCGATCGCCTCGACGCTTCCGTCGGCGTTTTCCCAGATGGTGCGGTAGTGGCGTGAGTCGATGCGCATCGCGGCGGCGTGTCCGGCGGAGTCCTGCTCCACGCCTAGCCTATGGCCGCCGTCCTGTCGACCTTTCGCCCGAAAGCGATCGGGCGGCCCGCGCTGTCGCGCCGCCGCCCGCTCGTCCAGATCAAGCGGCGCGCTTCAGAGCGGCCGGAGAGAAAGCCCATGCGCGGTCACGAGCGGCGACCGGGCTCGCAGGAGCCTCGACCTGCTGCGGCGTGGCCCAAGCGCTGGCGACGATCGCCAATTGGGCGCGCAAGGAACGCTCGTTCCACCACCAGACCAGGAAGCACACGGCGGCGATGCCGAAGAGCGCGGTGAAGGGCTCGCCAGGGAGGAAAGACAGGTCGGGCGCGCATTCCTTGGCGTATTCGCAGGCGTCGGACCAGTCCTGAAACCAAGTCTTGATCGATTCCATAGTGACCTCGTCTCGCCTTCACAGCCACGGTCGAACGGGTCGGAAGGCTTCTTTTAAAGTTCGATTCCGGCGGCGCGGCTCGGGAACGATGCTCGACGGAGCGCGCCGAAATTCAGTGAACTTAGAATATTGCGCCGCACAAAAATTTCAAGGAAAAATTCCCGTTGGGCTATAGAGGAACGTAATAGTCCAGCAACCCTTATGACGCCTAAACGATCAGCTTATTTTGTTTTATATCATATGCTTGTCGTGCATTTTACGCCGAGGCTGGACGCCCTGCTCGCGCCCCTGCGGCGCCGCCGTGACGCCCTGCAACAATTTGTCACAGTCCCGGCCTCGGCTCGCCGCTCGCAGGCTGTTCTGAATGTGGTCGCGGGGGACCGGGGCAGAGCTGATTGTCCCAGCGCTCACCATTGAAGACGCCATAGTGCCGACGCCGGCCTGCTACTGCGCGTTGAGGTCCAGCATCGTGAGAGGAAGGCGCTGGCGGCTCGCGCGGCCCGACGAAGACGAGAGGCGGCGGTCTCGGGCGGGCTCAACGGCCCCGGGACGGCGCAACGCCTTCGGCGCCCGTCCGATCGCCCAGCTTCCGCCCCTGCGGCGTCCCGCTCACAGACTGTTTTGGATATGGTCGCGTACGACGGGGTAGATCTGATTGTCCCAGCGCTTGCCGTTGAAGACGCCATAATGGCCGACGCCGGCCTGCAAATGGTGCGACTTCATATAGGGACGCAGGCCGCTGCACATATCCTGAGCGGCGAGCGTCTGGCCCACGGCGCAAATATCGTCCTTCTCGCCCTCTACCGTGAGCAGGAAGGTCTTCTTGATCGCGCGCGGCGTCACCTTCCGCCCTTTAAAGAGCAGACTGCCCGCAGAAAGGGCATTTTTGTGGAAGACGGTCTCGATCGTCTGCAGATAGAAATCCGCATCGAGGTCCATTATCGCGAAATATTCCTCATAGAAGGTGCGGATGCGGTCCGCCTTCTCATGGTCGCCCTCGACGCGGTGGCGGAAGAGATCGATGAAGGCGTTGGCGTGGCGCTCGGCGTTCATGCTCATGAAGCCGGAGATTTGCAGAAAGCCGGGATAGACCCGCCGCCCCGCCCCCGGCAGCATGCGCGGCACTGTGCCGATCACATTGCTGCGGAACCATTCGATCGGCTTGGAGACGGCGAATTCATTGACCTTAGTGGGCGAGACGCTGACATCGAGCGGCCCCGCCATCAGCGTGAGGCTCGCCGGCTGCGCGGGGTCATTGTCCTCGGCCATTATCGCGACGGCGGAGAGCGCCGCGACCGTCGGCTGGCAGACCGCGACGACATGGGCGGGCGGGCCGAGGAAGCGCAGAAAATCGATCAGATGCTGGACGAACTCGTCCATGCCGAAAACGCCCTGCGAGAGCGGTATGTCGCGCGTGTTGATCCAGTCGGTGACATAGACGTCGTGGTCCTGCGCGAGCGTGCGGATCGTGCCGCGCAGCAGAGTCGCGAAATGCCCGGACATTGGCGCGACGAGCAGCACGCGCGGGAGATTTTCCGCATCCTTGCGCACGAAGCGCAGCAGCTGGCAGAAGGGCGTGGCGTAGACCGGCTCCTCTATCACGTCGATGGCGGCGCCATTATGCGTCGTGATCTGCGTGACGCCATAGTCGGGACGCACATGCGTGAAGCCGAGCAGCGAGACCAGCTCGCAATAGGCCTCGAAGCACCGCAAAGGCGACGCGTAAGGCGTCGATTTCCATAGGCGAGCAAGTCGCTCGCCGCTCGCCGCCGCCAGACGAAGTCGATTGCTCACGTCGGCGTAGCTCTGATATGCGTCATACATCATGCGGCTGAGCGAAACCTTCCGTTACCGATGGGGCAGGTCGAGCAAGCCCCGTGCCATGGACGGGCTCTAGCATGGCACAGCGCTTGCTGCACAGTCCACCAAAGGAAAAGGAGGAAGCGTTTCTCATGGCGGCGAACACGGCGGCGACGACGACGCTCACGATCAGCAGCAAAAACTATTCGTCTTGGTCCTTGCGGGGCTGGCTGATGGCCAAGCTTTCCGGCGTCGCTTTCGAGGAAGTCGTCGTCAGTCCCGACGATGTCGCGGCGCGCGCGGAAATTCTCCTGCTGTCGCCGTCCATCCTCGTGCCTTGCCTCACGCATGACGGCGCGAAAATCTGGGACACTCTGGCGATTGGCGAATTCTTGAACGAGATCGCGCCGACGGCGGGACTATTGCCGGCCGATCGCATGCGCCGCGCGCATTGCCGCTCGATCTGCGGCGAGATTCACTCGGGCTTCACATCGCTGCGCTCGGCGCTGCCGATGAATCTGAAAGGCCATTTCCCCAAGTTCAAGGTCTGGTCGAAGGCGCAAGGCGACATCGCGCGCGTCACGCAGATCTGGCGCGAATGCCTCGAGACCTATGGCGGGCCTTATCTCTTCGGCCAGATATCCATGGCCGACGCGATGTACGCGCCGGTGGCGACGCGCTTTCGCACTTACGACGTTCCTCTGGACGACGTCAGCCAAGCCTATTGCGATCGCATTTTCGAATTGCCTGCAATGCAGGAATGGATCGCTGCGGCGCTGCTCGAGAAGGAAGAGATCGAGGAGCTCGAGGTCGAGTTTTGAAGCTCGCGCCTCGCGCTCTTTAGGTTTCCGACATCGCCTATCGATAGCGCCACCTGCGCCGGGGCGCGACATAGATCGAGCGTCCCGAATAATACGGCTCCACATAGCTCGGATAAGCGTAATAATACTGCGGGTCGTAATAGGCCGGGGACTGCGGCGTGGCGGCGTAATTTTCCGCGCGATCGGTGAAATCATTATGCGCCTGCGCGGCGCCGGCGAAGGCGCAGGCCACGACGGCGGCCGAGGCCAATTTCAAGGCGTTTCGTCCCATAACGGTCTCCTCTTTACGCGCCCGGCCCCAAAGAGCTAGAAAACGCGCGAGCAGGATGCGAGTTCCGGCCGCCGCGGGCGTCCGGCGCTGCAACCGCCGGCTTTGGGGGGATTCGGCGGCTTGCCCATCGTTATGTATCATGGTTACATAACGCGAATGAGAGCCACGACCCGAGCGCGCCCATGACCGATCCGAGCCCGACCGATCCGACCTCCGACGGCCCCTCCTCCTTCTTCAAAGCTATGGCGAACGCCTTCGACGCGACGATCCGCGAGCGCCGCAAGCGGCCGGAATTCATCGGCGCGCTCTGCCTCCAGGCCTTCGACAGCTTCGAGGGCAATCTCGTCATTCAGACGGAAGGCGCGCCGGCCATCGCCTGCGCCGGCGATTGTCCCGCCTGCTGCGTGCTGCGCGTTGTCGCCACGGCGCCGGAGGTGTTTCTCATCGCGCGTTTCGTCAACGCCAATCAGCGCGCGCTCGCGCAGCGCGGCGTCGATCTGCCGGGGCGCATAGCGGCGATCAACGCTTTCGCCAATGGCTGCTCGGAGAGCGCGCGCATGGCGCTGCGCCAGCCCTGCCCCTATATCGAGGCGGGCCTCTGCCTGCTCTATCGGCTGCGTCCGCTCGCCTGTCGCGGGCACGCCTCCTATGACAAGAACGCCTGCCTCGCTGCGACCAACGGCTACGACGCCGACACCGCCGTCTCGACGCCGCATCTCATGGTCCGCAGCATGGTGCAGAATGCGATGATGTCCTCGATGCGCTCGGCCGGCCTCGCCTGGCGCCTGTATGAGCTCAATGGCGCGGTCGCCATAGCGCTCGACGACGCCGACGCCGAGCAGCGCTGGATCGACGGCGAGGACCCGCTGCTGCCCGCCGCAATAGCGGATTTCGACGCCGCCGAGATCGCCGCGACATTCGACTCGTTGCGAAGCTGACGCGGCACATTTGGCGGGGCTGACGCGGCGCATTTGCCGAGCAGGGCGAAAATATGGGATATGAGCGTCTTACGATAGGCGCTCTCTCTGGCGACGCTCATGCTCTCGGCCGTCATACTCGCATTCGACACGCCCCCGGCGACGGGCGGGCGCGCCCGGGAATCGGCCGAGCGCGACGCGATCGTGCGCACGCTCGCCTCGCTGATCGACGCTTGCGTCGCCGGCCTCGTCGCCGACGCCGTGCTGGTGGGGCCGCCCGACTCCGGCCTCGGCATCATTGCCGAGGAGGCCGGCTGTGGGCTGGTGGAAGCCGTCGACGCGCGCTCCGGCCTCGCCCGCGCGCTGCCGGCTATGCGCTATCCCGATGTGCTGGTTCTACGCGCCGGCCATGCGCCCGAGCGCGGCTTCGTCGATGAAGTGCGCGACGCTCTCGCCTATGGCGGACGCGACCGCGCGCTCGTGCTGCGCGCGGCGCCCAGCTCGCTGCTGACGCGCATCGCGCCGCGGCTGGCGGAGCCCGTCGGCCTCGTCGCCCGGCGCGAGGATTTCGGCGCCGCCGGCGATTTGGCGACGCTCGCCAAAAAGCTGCGCGCGACCGAGCTGACGACGAAAGCCCGCCGCGCGATCTGACGTGGGTTCTCCGATGCGAGCCTTCAGGCTCGCTCTCGTCCAGCGGCGGCCGGCCGCTACGGCAGCGCCAGTTCCGACGCGCCCTTCTCGATCTTCAGGCTGCTCGCGGAAAGCTCTTCCGCCCGCACCGGCTCGGCGCGGCCGCCGAGATGGCGGGCGAGGAAATTCTCCGCGACCGCGTGATAGGAGAGCGCATTCTCCGGCCGCGCGAAGCCATGGCCCTCGTCGGGATAGAGCAGATAGGCGACGGGAATCTTCTTGGCTTCCAGCGCCGCCACCATTTGCTCGGCCTCGGCCTTTTTTACGCGCGGATCATTGGCGCCTTGCGCGATCAGCAGCGGCTTGGCGAGACGATCGGCGGAATGGAGCGGCGAGCGCTCGCGCAGCAGCGCGCGCCCCTCCTCCGTCGCCGGATCGCCGAGCGCCTTCACCAATTGCGCGCGTGCGGATTCCCAATAGGGCGGAATGGTCGCGATCAACGTCTCGAGATTGGACGGGCCGACGACATCGACGCCGCAAACATAGCGCTGCGGATTGCGCGTGAGGCCGACGAGAGTCGCATAGCCGCCATAGCTGCCGCCCATGATCGCAATACGACTCATATCGGCGATCCCCTGCCTTATCGCCCAATCGACGGCGTCGTTGAGATCATCGTCCATGCGCCGGCCCCATTCGTGATCGCCGGCGTTGACGAATGCTTTTCCCAGCCCGGTCGAGGCGCGGAAATTCACGCTGAGCACGGCATAGCCGCGATTGGCGAGCCATTGATGCGCGGCATTGAAGCCGAAGGAATCGCGCGACCACGGCCCGCCATGGACATAGAGAACCATGGGTTGCGGCGCCTTCGCCTCCGCCGTCTGCGGCGACGTGAGATAGCAGATGAGATCGAGCCCATCGCGCGATTTGATCGTCACCGGCCGCATCGGACGCAAAGGCGCGCCGATGAGCTGCGGCCGCGCATGATGCAGCAGGCGCAGGCTCTTCGCGCGCCGATCATAGAGATAGGAGGCGGACGGACTGGTGTCGGATTGCGCCGAGACGGTCCAAAGAGAATCATCCTCGGTGCGGCTGCCAATGCTCCAATCGCCGATGCCGCGCGCGTTCAGAAAGTCGATATCCGCCTTTATGCGATCGTCGAGCGCGACATATTCGAAGCGCTCGCGCTCGACGCTATAGGCGAGCGGCTCATAGCTGTCGCGATCGCCGATGATATGACCGATATCGGCCTTGTCGCTCTCGGCGATGAGCTTGGTCTCGCCAGAGGCGACGTCGACGCGAAACAGCACGGCCTTGTCACGCCCGCGGCTGTCGCGCAAGAACAAGGTCTTCGCCGCGGCGTCGAGATGCAGCGGCGATGATGTGCGCGCATCCTCCGGCGAAAAGGTAATCCATTGCGTCCAGCCACGGCCGCCATCGGGACGCAAAATCTCGCTGCTTCCATCCTTGCCGCTGCGTATGGCGAGGCGCGGCGTGAGATCATCGTCGTGGATGAAGCCGGCGAAGCCTGGATTTTCTTGCACCAGCGTCAATTCGCCGGTGGCGATGATGGCCGAATAGAGATCGTGAAAGCGCTTGTCGCGGCGGTTGATGGAGAGAAGGATTCGATCGCGAATCTTGCGGCTGGTTCCGCTGACGCGCGCGGCGACGCCCTCGAAGGGCGTGAGATCGCGCGCGGCGCCGCCCTCGGCGTCGACGACATAGACGTGAAAATTCTCGTCGCCGCCCTCGTCCTGCATATAGAGCAGGCTGTGGCCGTCATAGGCCCAGGAGAAGCTCCGCACGCCGCGCTTGCGATCATTGGTGACGACGCGCGCATCCTCGAGGCGATCGAGCCGCGCCACGAAAATATTGAGCACGCCTGCATCCGGCTGCAGCCAGGCGAGCCGCCGCCCGTCCGGGCTCAGCCGCGTCCCCGCCTTGGTCGGATTGCCGAAAAGATGCGCTCTGGGAATGAGCCGGTCGGGCATTGCAATCGATCTCCGCAAAATCGAAACCGCTTCACAGAGCTAGCCTGAAGGCTCGCGGTCCAGGGAGCTCTTTGGACCGCGAGCCTTCAGGCTCGCTTCTCAGTCGAACAATGACGCGAGACGCTAGCGCTGCGCCGTAAATGTGTTGCAGGCGTCGATCTTGCCGGTCTGCAGACCGCGCTGGAACCATTCGACGCGCTGCGCCGAGGAGCCATGGGTGAAGCTGTCCGGCACCGCATAGCCCTGCGCGGAACGCTGGAGACGATCGTCGCCGATCGCCTGCGCGGTGTTGATCGCCTTTTCGATGTCGCCCTTCTCGAGAATCTTCCAATTCTGATCGGCGTGCGCCGCCCAGACGCCGGAGAGGCAATCGGCCATCAGCTCCACGCGGACCGAGAGATTATTGGACTCGGAACGGCTCGACGCCATCTGCTGCGCGCGCTGCACCTTGGGCAGAATGCCGAGCAGATTCTCGATGTGATGGCCCATCTCATGGGAGATCACATAGGCATAGGCGAAATCGCCGCCGCCGCCGAAGCGCCGATCCATGTCGCGGAAAAACGATGTGTCGAGATAGATTTTCCGGTCGACGGGGCAGTAGAAAGGCCCCATGGCCGATTGCGCGCGGCCGCAAGCCGAACCGGTGACGCCGTTGAACAGAACGAGCCGCGCCGGGTCGAAGCGAATGCCCTTCTGCTCGGGCAAAATCTGCGACCACACGCGCTCATTGCCGGCGAGCACGGCGGAGATGAACTGACCCTGGCGATCGGCCGGCGCGCCAGTCGGCGCCTGACGCGTCGGGCGATCGAGCCGCTGCTGCGCCACCTGCCCGCCGCCGCGCATATTGCTGAGCACTTCCGCGCCGCCGATCAGCAGCGCCGGATTTATGCCGAACGCATAGGCGAGGACGCCGAGAATGACGATCGTGCCCAGCCCGAGCCCGCCGCCGCCTCCGAAGCTCGGCCCCGCGCCGGCGTCGGCGTAGTCCTGGCTGCGACGATCCTCAATGTTGTCGGACTGGCCGAGCTGATCCCATCTCATCGCCTTGGCGCTCCGATCGCTTCGACGAGCCGCCCTGCCCGGGCCTCGTCCTCCTCCTGCCAGAAGTCCGGCTTGGCCTGCGCCAGCCGGCCGCCGAGCCGCACCGGGGCGATGCGCCGCGCGAGGCCGTCGGCCGAAAGCTCCACCGCGACGCCGCAGAGCGTCGCCTCGCCCTGGGCGGGCTCGAAACGGGCGCCCGGCGTTTTGCGCGTGAAGCGGCGCAGCGGCTCCTCCTTCTCCATGCCGATGACCGAATCATAGTCTCCAGTCATGCCGGCGTCGGTCATATAGGCCGTGCCATGCGGCAATATCTGCCCGTCCGCCGTCGGCACATGGGTATGCGTGCCCACCACCAGAGAGGCGCGTCCGTCGACGAAATGGCCCATGGCCATTTTCTCGCTGGACGTTTCGGCATGTATGTCGACGATGAGCGCGTCGCAAGCCATGCCCAGCGGACAGGCGCCCACTTCCCGCTCAATGGCGGCGAAGGGATCGTCCAGCGCGTCCATGAAGACGCGGCCCTGGACGTTCACCACCAGCACCTGACGGCCGTTCTCCGCCGTGTAGAGATTGGCGCCCCGGCCGGGCGTGCCGGGCGGATAATTCACCGGGCGCAGCAGCCGCGGCTGACGCTCGATGAAGACCAGCGCCTCGCGCTGATCGAAGGCGTGATTGCCGGTGGTGATGCAGTCGGCGCCGGCGGCGAGCATCTCGTCGCAGATCGCCTCGGTTATGCCGAAGCCGCCGGCGGCGTTCTCGCCATTGACGACGATGAAATCGAGCGCCCAGCGACGGCGCAGCTCCGGCAGCCGCTCCTGTATCGCCTTGCGCCCGGCCCGCCCCACCACATCGCCGATGAAGAGGAGGCGCATCCCGCGCTCGCTCGGCGAATGATCGGTGGAATGGGGCATGAGAACGCTCGTGGGACGGAAGGGAAGCTCAGATGTTCCATATAGCGCAATGGGGCGGGGAGCAATTTTCCGCTGGGGTCGACGCTACCAGTCCAGTCGCCCGGCAGGCCCCCAAAAGCCGCCGCTCGTCGGCGCCGGGTCCAGCGTCGCGAGACGCACGGCGACTTCCGCGCCCTCCGCCGGCGTCACCCCGCCCGCGCGATAGCCATTGAGCGCGGTCGCGACCTGCCCCGGCGAGGTCGCATAGACTTTGACCGAGGTCTCTCTCAAATGCTTGGCATATTCCAGCGTGAGCGAATTCAGCGCCGCTTTCGAGCTGTTGTAGGCGAGCCAATTGAGCTTCACCAGAGGCGGCTCCATGCGCGCCGTCATGCTGTGCGAGCCGAGCAAGGCGGATTGATTTATGACGCGGCCGTCTTCGGATTTCATGAGCAACGGCAGAAACGCGTTCGTCACCATGGCCACGCCGAAGACATTCGTCTCGTAGGTTTCACGAAAATCCTGCAATGTTGTTTCCGTCGGACGCTTGTGCTGGTCCCTGGCGATCCCCGCATTGTTGATCAGCACGTCCAGCCGACCAATCTCGCCGGCGAGCCGGATCGCGGCCTGAGAGACGCCGGCGGAATCGGTGACGTCCAGCGCGAGCGCGACGACATCCCCCCCTCGCGAAGTTCCGTCACGACGGAGTCGCCGCGCTCGACGTCGCGCGCGCCGATGACGACCTTCAGCCCTTTCGCCGCCAGCTGACGCGCGATTTCGAGCCCCATGCCGGCAGTGGCTCCGGTTATAAGAGCGACGCGGGCGGTATCGCCCGTGGAATCGGCGGACTCGACGATGGACATGAGCGCTCTCCTGAAAATTAAAGGCCCCTTATACAAGGACCCTTATATATTG
This sequence comes from Methylosinus sp. R-45379, assembly GCF_001644125.1. NCBI lineage: Bacteria > Pseudomonadati > Pseudomonadota > Alphaproteobacteria > Hyphomicrobiales > Methylocystaceae > Methylosinus > Methylosinus sp. R-45379. The sequence continues at coordinate 37,465 of NZ_LUUM01000254.1, read as the reverse complement.
ATCGAGGCAATTATACAAGGGGCCTTATATGGTCGATGACCGATTGAGGGCGGCGGCGCTCGGGCTGAAGCGCGCGCAAGCCGCAAAGAGCGCGCTTCTCGACCGACGTCTCGCGAGCATCGGCCTGACGATGGCGCTCTGGGTCGTCCTCGAACGAATTCGCGCCAATCCGGCCCTATCCACCCATGCGCTCGCCGAGGCGAGCCTGATGACCGATCAATCCGTCGGCGAGCTGGTGAGCAAATTGGCGAAACGTGGCCTCGTCGAACGCGTGAGCGGACCCGGCCGCGCGATCCGCCACCATCTGACAGATTCGGGAAGAGAGCTGCTCGAACGCGCGGCGCCTCTGCTTGAAGAAGCCTTGCAGAGCGCCTTTTCCGAGCTTAGCGCGGCCGAGATCGAGCAGCTGATCCGGCTGCTCGACAAAATCGCGCCGGCGAAAGCTTCAGGCGCTTCGCTATGAAGCTCCAACTCGCGGCTTCATCCGCAGGCCCGGCTGATATAAGATGGGCTTTCCGAACCGGAGCGCCGCGTCCCTCATGTTCCATATCGCCGAGCTTCGCGGGCGCGAGCCTTTCGACCCCAATAAGGCGCCCGATGGCCCCTTCGTCGTCTTCGAGGACGGACGAAACGGCGCCGCCCTGCTCTTCGACGAGCCGGAGGAGATCATCCGCGCCGACACGGCGGCGGAGGTCCCGCAGGCTTTCGCGCGCATGGAGGCGGCGACACGGCGCGGGCTCTTTCTCGCGGGCTACGCCGGCTATGAGCTGGGCTATGCGCTGGAAGCGAAATTCGCGAGCGGCCCCCTGCCCCGGGCGCGCACGCCGCTGCTGCTCTTCGGCGCGTTTCGCGCGCCGCGCCAATATGAGTGGCGCAACGCCGCCTCGCTCGCGACCGAGACCGCGCCGGTCGAGATCGCGCTGACCCCCGCGTGGAGCCTCGCCGAATATACCGAGCGCTTCGACGCCTGCCGCGAGCTCATCTATGCGGGCGACGTCTATCAGATCAATCTGACCTTCCCCATGCATGGCCGCTACGAGGGCGAGGCGACGGCGCTCTATCGCGCGCTGCGCAAGCGCCAGCCGGTCGCCTATGGCGGCGTGGTCGCGCTCGGCGAGGAGAAAATCGTCTCGCTCTCGCCGGAGGTTTTTTTCGACGCCTGCGAAGGCGTGATCCGCGCGCGGCCGATGAAGGGCACGGCGCGGCGCGGCTTTCTGCCGACCGAGGATATGGCGCGCGCCGCGCTGCTGACGCAGGACGAGAAATCGCGCGCCGAAAATCTGATGATCGTCGATCTTCTGCGCAACGATCTCTCGCGCCTCTCCGAGGTCGGCTCGGTGCGCGTGACCGATCTCTTCACCGTCGAGACCTATCCGACGCTGCATCAGATGACTTCCGGCATAGAGGCCAAGCTGCGCGACGGCGTGACGCTCGCCGATCTCTTCGCCGGGCTATTTCCCTGCGGCTCCGTGACCGGCGCGCCGAAAATCCGCGCCATGGAGATTATTCGCGATCTCGAATGCGCGCCCCGCGGCGTGTATTGCGGCTCGCTCGGCCTCATCGCGCCCGACGGGGCGATCCGTTTCAATGTGGCGATCCGCACGCTCACACTTTTCCCCGATGGGGAGCTCGTCTGCAACGTCGGCTCTGCGGTCGTCGCCGATTCGCGGGCGCGCGAGGAATATGAGGAATGTCTGATCAAGGCGAAATTCCTGACCGGAGCGAAGACTTCGGCCTGATCGAAACGCTGCTGTGGACGCAGGACGGCGGTTTTCTCTATCTGGACGAGCATGTCGCGCGGCTTTCCGCCTCGGCGCGCGCGCTCGGCTTTCTCCATAGCGACGAGGCCTTTCTCGCGGCGCTGAACGAGGAGGTCGCCGATCCGCTCGACGACCGTCTGCGCGTGCGCTATGCGCTCGGCCGCGACGGCCGTTTCGAGGCCAGCTCGCTGCCGATCGACGCGATCACGCCGGATACGATCTGGCGCGTCGCCATCGCCGAGGCGCGATTCGAAGCCGACGATCCGATGCTGCGCCACAAGACGACGCGGCGCGAGCTCTATGAGCGCGAGCTGGCCGAAGCGGCGATGCGCTGCCGCGCCGACGAAGTGCTGTTTCGCAATGAGCGCGATGAAGTCTGCGAGGGCGCGCGCACCAATGTCTTTCTCGCACGCGATGGCGTGCTGCTGACGCCGCCGCTCTCCAGCGGGCTTTTGCCGGGAACATTGCGCGCGCATCTTCTCGCCAGCGGCAAGGCGCGCGAGAGCCTGCTGCGGCTCGAGGACTTTGCCGGCGACGCGGAATTTTATTTCGGCAATTCCGTGCGCGGGCTCGTTCGCGCGGCGTTGATCGTCGAGGAAGAGTCCGTCGAGGACGAGACCGCCGAGGACGAGGAGGCGTGATCCGCATCCGCCCCGCCGCGCGCGCGGATAGCGCGCTGGTCGCCGCTTTCGTGCGCGAGCTAGCGGAATATGAGAAGCTCTCGCATGAGGTCGAAGCGTCGGAGGAAATGCTCGCCGAGGCGCTGTTCGCGCAAAATCCGCGCGTCTTCTGCGATATCGCCGAATGGGACGGCGCGCCGGCCGGCTTCGCGCTCTGGTTCTATACGTTCTCGTCGTTTCGCGGCCGGCACGGAATCTGGCTCGAGGATATTTTCGTGCGGCCGCAGTTTCGTGGCGCCGGCATAGGCAAGGCGCTGCTCGCCCATCTCGCGCGGCGTTGCGTCGCCGAAGGACTCGGCCGTTTCGAATGGTCGGTGCTGGATTGGAACGCGCCCTCCATCGCCTTCTACGAGGCGCAGGGCGCAAAGCTCATGCATGAATGGAAAATCTGCCGCATGACCGGCCCCGCGCTGGGAAATCTCGCGGAAAAATGACGCCGCATCCCTTCCTTCTCCCACTTGTGGGAGAAGGTGGCCCCGCGAAGCGGGGTCGGATGAGGGTTCTTCGACGTAGGGCGAAATATCAAATCCATGCGCGGATTTTCATTGCGATCCGACATGGAGATAAATTTCAAGAGGGCAGCCAACCGCAGCCGCCCTCATCCGACCTCGCTTCGCGAGGCCACCTTCTCCCACGAGTGGGAGAAGGGGCGCAGCTGGTAGGCTCAGCCTTTTTCGGGCAGGTTCAAGCGAATGTGCAGCTCGCGCAGCTGCTTGGCCGTCGCCTCGGAGGGCGCGCCCATCAGCAGATCTTCGGCGCGCTGATTCATCGGGAACAGCACCACCTCGCGCAAATTCTCCTCGCCCGCCAGCAGCATCACGATGCGATCGACGCCCGGCGCAATGCCGCCATGCGGCGGGGCGCCATATTGGAAGGCGCGATACATGCCGCCGAATTTCTCGATCAGCACATCCTCGCCATAGCCGGCGATCTCGAAAGCCTTCTTCATAATGTCCGGGCGATGGTTTCGGATCGCGCCCGAGGACAATTCGATGCCGTTGCAGACGATGTCGTATTGATAGGCGAGAAGATCGAGCGGGTCCTTGCTCTCCAACGCCTCCAGGCCGCCCTGTGGCATGGAGAAAGGATTATGCGAGAAGTCGATCTTCTTGTCGTCCTCGTTATACTCGTACATCGGGAAGTCGACGATCCAGCAGAACTCGAAGACATCGGTCTTCGAAAGCCCGAGTTCCGTCCCGACGCGCAGACGCGCGGCGCCGGCGAGCTTGGCCGCCTTCAGCTCCTCGCCTGCCGAGAAGAACAGCGCATCGCCGGCCTTCACGCCGCCCTTGGCGGCGAGCGCAGCCAGCGCCTCCGGCGGGATGAATTTCGCGATCGGCCCCTTGCCGATCAGCGCGCCATTCTCCTCGTCGAAGATGATATAGCCGAGGCCCGGCGCGCCTTCAGACCGCGCCCAATCATTGAGCTTGTCGAAGAAGCTGCGCGGCTGCGCGGCTGCGCCCGGCGCCGGAATGGCGCGCACCACCTTGCCCTTGAAGGCCTTGAAGCTCACATCGTCGCGCGCGAATTCCGCGCTCACATCGGCGATGATCAGCGGATTGCGCAGATCGGGCTTGTCGGAGCCATATTTCAGCATGGCGTCGCGGAAGGCGATCTTGGGGAAGATCGGCGTCACCGGCTTGCCGCCGCCGAATTCCTCGAACACGCCGCGCAGCACGGGCTCGACCGAGGCGAACACGTCTTCCTGCGTCACGAAGCTCATTTCAATATCGAGCTGGTAGAACTCGCCGGGGCTGCGGTCGGCGCGGGCGTCCTCGTCGCGGAAACAGGGCGCGATCTGGAAATAGCGGTCGAAGCCCGCCACCATCAGCAGCTGCTTGAACTGCTGCGGCGCCTGCGGCAATGCATAGAATTTGCCGGGGTGAATGCGCGAAGGCACCAGAAAGTCGCGCGCGCCCTCCGGCGAGGAGGCGGTGAGGATCGGCGTCTGGAACTCGAAGAAGCCCTGGGACTTCATGCGCTGGCGCAGCGAATCGATCACATTGCCGCGCAGCATGATATTGGCGTGCAGCTTCTCGCGGCGCAGGTCCAGGAAGCGGTATTTGAGCCGCGTCTCCTCCGGATAGGGAAGATCGCCGAACACCGGCAGCGGCAGCTCGGCCGCCGGGCCGAGCACCTCGATCTCGGTGACATAGACCTCGACGAGACCGGTCGGCATGTCGGGATTTTCTGTGCCGGCGGGGCGCTTGCGCACCTCGCCGTCGAGGCGCGCGACCCATTCGGAACGCAGCTTCTCCGCGGCCTTGAAGGCCGGCGAATCGGGGTCCACCACGCATTGGGTGAGGCCGTAATGGTCGCGCAGATCGATGAACAGCACGCCGCCATGGTCACGAATGCGGTGGCACCAGCCGGAGAGCCGGATTTTCTCGCCGGCATGGGCCTCGCGCGGCTCTCCACAATTATGCGAACGATAGCGATGCATTTTGCGTGTCTTTTGTCTCGTAGGGAGGGACGTTTCTAGCCGCGGAGAAGCGCAGGGGGAAGCGCCGGTGTCAAGCCGGAGCGTTGCGTGGCGGGCGCTGCGACCGAAACATGGCGGACGAGCGGAAGCGGAGCTTCAGCCAGACGCGCCGATACGGGCGGCGGGGCGCCCGCGCGGCCGCTGCTCGCCGCCGACGATGGCGAAAGCGGAAGGCGTCGCCAGCAGCGTCTCGACCAGAGCGAGATTGAGCCTGTGGCCGCCACGATAGGAGCGGAAAGCGCCGATGATCGGCGCGCCGGCGAGGGCGAGATCGCCGAGCACGTCCAGCATTTTGTGACGGACGAACTCGTCGGCGAAGCGCAGCCCCTGCGGATTGAGCGCGCGGCCGTCCGAAAGGACGATGGTGTTGTCCAGCGAGGCGCCGAGCGCCCTGCCCTCGCGCCACAGACGCTCGGCGTCCGATAGAAAGCCGAAGGTGCGGGCGCGGGCGATCTCGGCGCGAAAGCTCGCCGGCGTCAGCCGCATCCGCCGCCGCATGCGGCCGATCGGCGCGGCGGCGTAGGAAATCTCGACATCCATGGAAAAGCCGCCGGCTGGCGCGGGCGTGAGCTCGGCCCAAGCGGCGCCGTCGGCGACGCGCACCGGCGCGCGAATCACAATGGCGCGGCGCGGCGCGGCGAGCGCGACGATTCCCGCTTCGTCGATCGCCTCGACGAAAGCCGCCGCCGAGCCGTCCATCGCCGGAACCTCCGGCCCGTCGACCTCGATCGCCACATTGTCGACCCGAAGGCCGCGCAGCGCCGCCATCAGATGCTCGATCGTCGAGATGGACGCGGCGCCGGAGCCGAGGCGCACGCAAAGATCGGTGGAGGAGACATTGCGCGCCTCAGCGCGTAGCGCATCCACGCCGCCGAGCCGCGTGAAGACGATTCCCGAGCCCGCCTCGGCGGGCATGAGGAGGAGCCGCGAGGCGAGGCCGCTATGCGCGCCGACGCCGCCCAGCGCCACTGTGGCGCCGAGCGTCGTCTGCATCCTCGTCGGTCGATGCGACGTCATCGATTTCGTCTCACTCCGGGAAAGCGGTCCGGCCCGCCGCACGCGCGCGATGATGCGCGATTGTGGCGGAGCGGCGCCGGCGCAGAATAATCCGCGCCGCAGCGGGGCTCCAGTCACGGTTTTTTACAAAATGTTACAGCCGACACGAATGAGAAAAGGCCCGCCGGAGCGGGCCTTTCACAGATTTCGCGATCACGCGGCGCAGGATCGGCGAAAGATCAGCTGTTGATCTGGCGGCGCAGGAAGGCCGGGATCTCGAGCTGCTCCTCCTCGATCGAGCGGGCCTGCGCCACGCGGCGGCCATGCGGATCGAGCCCGGCGTGTCCCGCCGGCTGCTGCGGCGCCTGGGGAACCGGGCGCTTGGCGTATTCCGCATGGCTCTGCGTGGGCGCGGGAGCCTGCGGGCGCATCTGCGGACGCGGCGCGGCGGCGGCGGCCGGCCCCTGCAGCGTGTCCTCCTGGCGGCTCGCGCCGAAGGAGGCGAGGCGCTCCAGCAGCGTGCGGCGGCGGGCGGCCTCTGGCGCCTGAGCGCCGGCGACGTCGCCGCGCGCCTGGCGATACTGCTCCTGCACCGGACGCGGGAAGTCCTCGATCTGCGGCATGCGCATGCGCGGCAGCTCGGCGGCCGGCGGGATGTAGGGCTCATGCGCCTCCATCATATGGGCCGGCTGCGGCGCGGGCTCCGGCGCATAGACCGGACGCGCCGCCACCTGCTCGAGATAGACGTCGCGCGAGGGCGCTTGCGCCTGCTGCGGCTCGCCGTAATAGGGCGAGGGCTGGCGCTCGATCGGCGCCGGCGCGGGCTCGGGCGCATAGGCCTGAGGCGCCGGCTGCGGAGCGGGCTCGGAGATGGTCTGTACGAAGGAGACCCGGCCCTGCGCCGCCACCTGGGCGCGCAGACGCTCGGCGGCCTCCAGCACGCGGGCTTCCGCGGCCGCGGCGTCCTCGGCGGCGGTAGAAGGCAGATCGATGCCCGTCGCCACCACCGACACGCGCACGACGCCCTCGAGCGAGGAGTCGAAGGTCGCGCCGAGAATAATGTTGGCGTCCTCGTCCACCTCCTGGCGGATGCGGCTCGCCGCCTCGTCCACCTCATAGAGGGTGAGGTCGTTGCCGCCGGTGATCGAGATCAAGAGGCCGCGGGCGCCCTTCATCGACACTTCGTCGAGCAGCGGATTGGCGATGGCCGCCTCCGCCGCGAGGCTGGCGCGGCGCTCGCCGGTGGCCTCGCCCGTGCCCATCATCGCCTTGCCCATGCCGCGCATGATCGAGCGCACGTCGGCGAAGTCGAGATTGATGAGGCCTTCCTTGACCATGAGATCAGTGACCGAGGCGACGCCCGAGTAGAGCACCTGATCGGCCATGGCGAAAGCGTCGGCGAAGGTCGTCTTCTCCGTGGCGATGCGGAAAAGATTCTGATTCGGGATGATGATCAGAGTGTCGACCGACTTCTGCAGCTCGGCGATGCCGCCCTCGGCGATGCGCAGGCGGCGCTGGCCCTCGAAATGGAAGGGCTTGGTGACGACGCCGACGGTGAGAATGCCCATCTCGCGGGCGATGGCCGCGATGACAGGCGCGGCGCCCGTGCCCGTGCCGCCGCCCATGCCGGCGGTGACGAACACCATATGCGCGCCGGTGAGGTGTTCGCGGATCTCGTCCTTGGCCTCTTCCGCGGCGGCGCGGCCGACTTCCGGCTGCGCGCCGGCGCCGAGGCCTTCGGTCACCTGCAGGCCCATCTGGATGATGCGCTCGGCGCGCGAGGAGGCGAGCGCCTGCGCGTCGGTGTTGGCGATCAGAAAGTCCACGCCCGACAGGCCCGACATGATCATGTTGTTGACGGCGTTGCCCCCACCGCCGCCGATGCCGCACACCAATATGCGGGGCTTCAATTCCCGGAGCTCGGGCGCCTTGAGATTGATCGTCATCGCCAGACCTTTCGACTGATTTTCATGCGACTGCGCGTCGGTTGCCATCCCCGGAGCGTGTCGCCGACGCGCGCCTCGCTCTCCATGCTCGAAATTCTCAAAAACTGTCTCTCAACCACTGTCCGACCCGAGAGATGTACCCATTGGTCCCGGTCCCGCGCATCTCCGCCTCGCGGCGTGGCTCGAAATATTCGCGCCCCGCGAATTGCGGATAGACGAGCAGACCGACGGCCGCGGCGAAAGCCGGGCTCCTGGCCGATTCGGGCAGGCCGTCTATGCCGGCCGGCCGGCCGACGCGCACCTGTCCGCCCAGAATGCGGCGCGCCGCCTCCGGCAGGCCCGTGAGCATGCAGGCCCCGCCGGTGAGCACCACGCGCCGCCCCGCATGCGCCGAGAAGCCGGACGCCGCCAGACGGTCGCGCAGGAACTCCAAAGTCTCCTCGACGCGCGGACGAATGATGCGCACGAGATGCGATTTCGGCGCATGCGCCGGATGCTCGCCGCTCTCGCCCACATGATCGAAGGCGATCGTCTCGCGATCGTCGGAGGGAGAGGAGATCGCCGCGCCATAGAGCGTCTTCAGACGCTCGGCGTCGCTCAGACGACAGTCGAGGCCGCGGGCGATATCCATAGTGATGTGATTGCCGCCGAGCGTCACCGCATCGACATGCGCCAGCGCGCCGCCGGCGAAGACGGCGAGCGAGGTGACGCCCGCGCCCATATCGATGACGATGGCGCCGAGTTCGGCCTCATCGGCCTCCAGCACGGCGAGGCCGGCGACGTAAGGCGCCGCAGCGGCCGCCTCTATGCCGAGATGGCAGCGCTCCACGGCGACGAGAAGATTGCGCATCGCCGCCTGATCGCAGCTGGCGACATGGAGATCGACGCCGAGCTCGCCGCCGACCATGCCGGCGGGCTCGCGAATGCCGGCGGAGCCGTCCAGCGAGAAGCCGGTGGGCAGCGAATGGACGACGACGCGGCCGCGCTCCGTCACATGGGCGGCGGAGGCCTCGAGCACGCGATGCACATCGGAAGGCGCGACGGCGCCCGAGACGACGCGCGTCTTGGCGGCGAAATGCTGCGAGGCGAGGCGGCCGCCGGAAGCGGTGACGATGATGGCGTCGATCTGCGAGCGCGCCATGCGCTCGGCCGCGTCGACGGTCCGGCGCAGCGCGCTCTCCACCTCCTCCATATCGACGATCTGGCCGGCCTTCACGCCGCGCGAGCGCTGATGGCCGATGCCGAGCACGCGCGCACGATGCGTGCGCCCGCGCGGCGAGCCGTCGCCGACCGGCGTCAGCCGCGCGATGATGCAGGCGATCTTCGACGTGCCGACGTCGAGCACCGCCATGGTCGCGCTGCGACGAGCGCCGAGCTGCTTCATTCGCGGCGGGAAGAGATGTGACTTCATGTCTGGCCGCCCTTGTGTGAACCACGCAAACTCGCGGCCGCACGCGCGGCGGCCGCCTCCTCGGAAAGGCGCGCCGCTACGCGTCCCGGCGCGCGCAAATCGATCGAGATCACATCCTTATCGAGGATCCTGGCCTCACGCTGGAGTCGCTGCAGGACGGCGAGCGCCGCCTCCGGATCCTGCTCGGGGAGCTTGACCTCGACGCCATTGGTCATGTCGAGCGACCAGCGCCGCCCGGAGACGAGAATGCCGGCGCGCACGCGCGATTTGAGATCGCCGGCGGCTTCCAGCAGCCGCATATATTCGTCGAGCCGCTTCTCCGCGCCCTCGCCGACGACAAAGGGCAGGCCCAAAAATCGCTCGTCGCGCATCTCGTCGATGACGACGCCATCGGCGGCGACGACCGAGAGCTTGCCGTCGCGCTGCCAGAGCGCGAAGGGCCGACGCCCCTCGAGCGCAATAATGAGCCGATCGGGATAGAGCTTCAGCACACGCGCGCTCTCCACCAGCGGCAGCGCGGTCAGCCGCTCGCGAATCGTCTCCGCGTCGAGAAAGAGCAGCGAATGTGTGGGCTTCACGCCCGAAGCGGCGAGCACGTCGCCCTCGGAGAGCTCGCCGAGCCCGCTGATGGTGACGACCTCGATGGAAAAGCCGAGCGCGCGCGCCACGATATCGCGCGGCGCGCCATTGCGGGCGACGAATTCCGCATAGCCGCCATTATGCGCGACGCCGGCGAAGCCCACTCCGCCGAACAGCAGAGCGAGCGCCGCAGTGCCGATTCCCGGCAGAGCGGCGAGCCGCGAGAGACGCCCGCGCTCCGCGCGCGGAGCCGAGGCCGCCGGCGGGCGGACGCGCCGCTCGGCCGGCTGGGAGGCGACGGGGTTTACGTAAGGGGCGGAATAGGCGCCGGCTTGATACGATCCGGCTTGATACGAGCCAGCTTGGACGGGATGCGGATGCGCGACATCGAAGAGAGCCTCGACAGGCTCCCTCAACGATCGCAGGACGCGTCTTCCACCATCCATTTTACGAGCTCGCCAAACGAATATCCGGCATATGCCGCCATTTCGGGAACCAGCGAGGTCTCGGTCATGCCCGGCTGCGTGTTGACCTCCAACACGACGAGCTCGCCCGTACCTCCGGGGCGATCGTCGTATCGAAAGTCCGCACGGCTGACGCCACGACAGCCGAGAGCCCGATGAGCCTCGAGCGCCAACTGTTGGACCTCTTGGTAAATATTTTGTTTAAGATTCGCTGGAAGCACGTGTTTCGACCCGCCTTTCGCGTATTTCGCGTCGAAACCGTAGAAGTCCTCCGACACGGGGAGGATTTCGATGACGTCGAGAGCGCGGTCGCCCATCACCGCGCAAGTGAGCTCGCGGCCGTCGACGAAATTCTCCGCCAGCATGAAATCGCCATGGCGCCAATCGGCGGCGGCCAGCTCCTGCGGCGGATGCGAGCGCCCCTCCTTGACGATGAAGACGCCGAAGGACGACCCCTCGCTCACCGGCTTCAGCACGTAAGGGGGCTCGAGGGCGTGGGCCTTGGCCGCCTCGAGACGATGCAGCACGCGGCCGCGCGGCACGGGCACGCCGGCCGCCGCCATGACGCTCTTGGCCACATCCTTCTTCATCGCCAGCGAGGAGGCGAGCACGCCCGAATGCGTGTAGGGGATGCGCAGAATCTCCAGCACGCCCTGAATGGCGCCATCCTCGCCGAAGCGGCCGTGCAGCGCGTTGAAGGCGACATCCGGCGCGAGCTTGGCCAGAACCTCGGCGACGTCGCGGCCGACATCGACGCGGGTGACGCGATAGCCGACGCTCTCCAGCGCCTTGGCGCTCGCCTCGCCCGAGCGCAACGAGACATCGCGCTCCGAGGAGAATCCGCCCATGAGCACGGCGACGTGAGCAGTCATGACGCACCTTCGAGTTGTGCGAGGGCTTCGACCCTCGGTTGGATTTGGGAATGGGCCGGCGGGGGCGCGGACGGCGCGCCGCCACCCATCACGACATGCCCTGAGCAGATCATCGCCGCCATCGGCAGGGCTACGAAAGAGCGCGCCAGCCCATGATGACGCCACCGACGATCGACTCACGCCTTGGAGTGGCAGCGCGAAATTAATGCTTCGCTACCATTCCGGCGGTGAAGGCCACTATCTCCTGCCAGCGCAGAATGATGGCGATCACGGCGCCGATGATCGAGACAATCGACGCGATCTTGGCCGTGGTCGGAAGGGCGTTCACACGCCCTTTCAGCTCGCCGAACTCGACCGCGGAAGGGAGGCCGGCCACGCGCCCCTTCAGCTCGCCGATATCTGCAGCCAACATCGCCTTCAGGTCCTTGAAGTCGGAGGACGTCGGCATTGCGCGGAGAAGCCCCTTGATCTCGGCGGTGTCCTGAAGAAGCTTCTTCATGTCCGACTCGAGTGTGGTGACACGACGCTCGAGATCGCTCATCCCATCTCCTCCGCCGCCGGCTCCAGCTCCAGCGCTCGCAGCTCCAGCGCTTGCCTGGGCGATGTTTCTATCATGGGGAGCCGTCGAGCCGCCGACGACGTGCAGACGAGGCTTTTCAGTCATTTTTGTCGACCACCGACACGTTATGTAAGCGCACGAAGCCGCAATGACTACAAGTAAGCATATAGCAGTCGTGTCGGACCAGAACCGAATATGGGGGGCCAGAATCGTCGGAACGCGCTTTTCCGCGAGAAACGACCGACACTTTTACCAATTGCTGCTCATCCTCGGCCGACGACTCCCCGATCCAATTGTTCGTCCCGCAAAAGGGGCAGCCGCCGAGAGCTCCCTTTTCCTCGAGCCAAATTTGAAAATCATCCGCTCTCATAGGTCGTCCCTCGTCGAACGCACTCTGCCAGCAGCGCGAGCAATTCGCAAATCGGGCTCGGCAACCTCGAGAACTCCCCGAGCGACTGGGAATCGGTCAGGCGGCGCCTCCCCACTCTCACTCCGCCCGCCGCCAAATCTCTATATCCGCCGCCTGTTTCGCGAGCCTGTAGCCATCGAGCGCGCCGGCCATTTCCGGGCGCTTCAGCACCCATTCCCGCGTCGCCCGATCTTCGGCGACGATGACATCGGGGCGCCCCGCGCGAATGTCCTCGGCCAGCGCGGCGAGATCGGCGCTGCGCCGCGCCTCCAGCCGCTGGCGCCGCTCCGGCCCCGCCGTCTCGAGCAGCCGGCCCACGGCCGCTGTGACGAAGAGCGCATTCTGCCTACCCACCCATTCGCCCGCGAGCCGCCGCGTCAGAGGATGGCCGAAATCGAGCTGGCTGGCGATGGTCGCGATGCGCGGATGCGGCGGCGCGACCGCGGCCACGGCGGCCAGAAGGTCCTCGTGCTCCTCGTGATCGGTCAGCTGCTCGACGATTCCGAAATAGGCCGGCGCGGCGAGCAGCGCCGGCACGAACAGGAATTTCGTCAGCGCCGCGCGCACGCCGGCGACGGGGGCCGCGCGGTCGCGCAGAGCGAGAAATATCCAGGCGAATAGCAGCAGAACGATCGCGGGATAGGCATGATTCATCCAGCCCTTCCCCTGCAGCAGAAAGGCCGCGAAAAAACCCAGTGAGGAATAGAGCGCGACCAGACTCGCACGGCCGAGGGCGGCCCCGCGCGCCGCGACGACAAAGCCCACGAGCAGCGCCACATAGGCGAGCGCGAGCGAATGCGCGAGAAAATGGCCGAGATCGTCGCGCGCCGGCCCATAAACCTCGAGCGCGAGCGGCAGAGCCTCGCCGACATAGGCCGGAAAAGCGATCAGCGTCGCGCCGGTCACAATGACGGAGGCGAGCGCCGCGGCGACCAGCTCCGCTCGCAGCAAGGCGCGCACGCTGCGCTCCCGCCGAGCGAGCGCCAGCGCCGGCAGCGCGATGGCGAGGATGAAATGCGGCTTCATCGCCACGGCGAGGCCGCCGCAAATTCCCGCGACGATGCGCGCGAGGCGCGGCGCCGGCGCGCGCCCCTCCGCCGCCAGCGCGGCGAGCAAAGGAAGCAGAGCGAGCAGCGCGATATGCTCGCGCTCGGCGAAGACGATCTCCGGCGCGACCAGCAGCAGAAAGATCGCGGCGTTGAGCAGCTGCATCCATTCGTGCCGGCTGCGCGCCGCGCCATGGCGCAGCAGCAGAAAAGAAAAGCCGATGGAGCCCGCGGCGGCGAAAAAGACCAGCGCCGCGACCATCGCCTCCGTCGGAAGATGCAGCGCGCGGGCCAGCAGCACGGCCGGCATGAGCGAGAGAAACGCCGCCGGCGGATTGGGATCGCTCACCTCGACATAAGCGACGCGCCCATCGAGAACCTTCTCGGCGAAGGTCGAGAACCAGGAGACGTCGCAATCGATATGGCCGATGAGCTGCTGCGCGACGGCGACAACAGCGAGCGCCACGCCGAGCAGCGGGCTCGACAAAAGCTGCGCGAGCCCGTCGCTCTCGACGCTCGCGCGCGCGCTCTTCTCGAGGACCGTCATGCGAGGGCGAGGCCGATCCGCTTGATCTCCCAGCGCAGGAGAACGCCGCTCTTCTCCTGCACGCGCCGCCGCACCTCCTCGCCCAGCGCCTCGACGTCGGCGGCCGTCGCCTGGCCCCGATTGACGAGGAAATTGCAATGCATCTCGCTGACCTGCGCATCGCCGATCACGAGCCCGCGGCAGCCAGCCTCGTCGATCAATTGCCACGCTTTATGGCCCGGCGGATTAGCGAAAGTGGAGCCGCCAGTCTTCTCGCGGATCGGCTGCGAGGCTTCGCGCGCCTGCGTGATCCGCTCCATCTCCGCGAGGATCGCGGCGGGATCGCCCTTGCGGCCCTGATACAGCGCCTGCGTGAAAATCATATCGTCCGGCGCATCGCTATGGCGATAGGAGAAGCCGAGATCGGCGTTCGTATAGATGCGCAGATTCCCCGCGCGATCGACGCCGCGCGCCTCGATCAGCGCATCCTTGGTCTCGCCGCCATGCGCGCCCGCATTCATGCGCAGCGCGCCGCCGACGCCGCCCGGAATGCCGCGATAGAAAGCGAGCCCGTCTATGCCGGCGTCCGCCGCCGCGCGCGCGAGCTTCACATCGGGAACCGCGGCGCCGACGCGAATGCGCTCGCCCTCTTCGACAGCGATGGCCCCGAAGCCCTTGGCCGTCAGCCGAACGACGACGCCCGGCACGCCGCCATCGCGCACGATGAGATTGGAGCCGAGGCCGATGACCGTGACCGGAATCTCGCGCGGCAGACGCGCGAGAAAGTAAGCGAGATCGGCCTCGTCCGCCGGCGAGAAGAGAAGCTGCGCCGGCCCGCCGACACGAAACCAGGTGAGCGGCGCGAGCGGCTCATTTGCGGCGAGACGCCCGCGCAATTCCGGCGCGAGCGCGACGATCTCGGCCGAGATATCCGGAAAGCTCATCCGCAATCTCCGTGCGCGTCTCCTTCTCCCACTCGTGGGAGAAGGTGGCCCGGCGTAGCCGGGTCGGATGAGGGTCCATCGACATTACGCGCAGCACTTGAACGCAGCAAAACGAAGAGCCCCGCACTTCTACGCGGCCTCTCATCCGACCCTCGCTGACGCGAGGGCCACCTTGTCCCACAAGTGGGAGAAGGGACGCGCGTTCTCCATGTCTGCGCGATTGTCATGGCGCGAGCTCCGCCAATTGCGCCGGCAGCGCATAAGCCCATTTCGTAATGTCGCCGGCGCCGAGAAACACCACATAATCGCCCGGCGCGGCGATCTCGCGGATCAATCCCGGCAGCTCCTGCGGCGAAGCGAAGGCGCTCGCGCGCTCATGCCCTTGCGCAGCGGCGGCGCGCGCCAGCGCCGGGCCGTCGACGCCCTCTATCTCGCTCTCGCCGGCCGGATAAACATCGGCGATCAGCGCCACATCCGCGTCACTGAAACAGCCTGCGAATTGATCGAACAGCGACTGCAGCCGCGTGTAGCGATGCGGCTGCATGATGGCGATCACCTTGCCCTTGGTGGAAGCGCGCGCGGCGCGCAGCACGGCGGCGATCTCGACCGGGTGATGACCGTAATCGTCGAAGATGGAAACGCCCTTCCACTCGCCCGTCTTGGTGAAGCGCCGCTTCACGCCGGCGAAGCGCGCGAGCCCCTCGCGAATCTTATCCGCGGGAACGCCGAGCCGATGGGCCACCGCAATGGCCGCCGTGGCGTTGAGCGCATTGTGCCGCCCCGCTGCCGGCAGCAGAAGCTCGTCGAGCCGCGTCTCTGCGCCCGTATCACGATCACGCAGGAGCACCGAAAAGCGTCCGACGCCGCCGGAAAGATCGAGATCGAGCAGACGCGCCTCGGCCTCCTCGCTCTCGCCATAGGAAATGACGCGGCGATCTTCGATTTGGCCGATGATCTCGCGCGCGGTCGGATGATCGAGACAGACGGCTGCAAAACCATAGAACGGCAGATTTTCGATGAAGCTACGAAAGCCCTTCTTCACGCCGTCGAAATCGCCGAAATGATCCAAATGCTCGGGATCGACATTGGTGACGATGGCGACTTCCGCCGGCAGCTTCAAGAATGTGCCGTCGCTCTCGTCAGCTTCGACCACCATCCATTCGCCGGCGCCCGGCCGCGCATTTGTTCCGTAAGCGTTGATGATGCCGCCATTCACCACTGTCGGATCGAGACCGCCGGCGTCGAGCAGAGTAGCGACCAGCGAGGTGGTCGTCGTCTTGCCATGCGTGCCGGCGACGGCGACGCAACGCTTGTCGCGCATCAGCTCGGCGAGCATTTCCGCGCGCTTCACCACGGGCAGGCGCCGCGCGCGCGCCTCCGCCAGCTCGGGATTGTCGCGCTTGATCGCGCTCGACACGACGACGACGGCTGCTTCGCCCAGACATTTGGCGTCATGGCCGACATGCACGCGCGCGCCCTTGCCGGCGAGCCGTTGCAGATTGGCGCTGTCGGCGGCGTCCGTGCCTTGCACATCATAGCCTTGTGCGAGCAGAATTTCGGCGACGCCGGACATTCCAATTCCGCCAATGCCGACGAAATGAATGGGGCCGAGACGGCGCGGCATTCTCATGTGAGGCTCCCTCGCGCCAGCGCGGCGCTCTCTCTCTTCTGCGCGACGGCGAGCACGAGATCGGCGAGCCGCTCGGCCGCGTCGGTCACGCCGACGCTTTTTGCCGCCTGCCCGCGCCGCTGCAATTCGCCGCTGTCCGCAACGAGCGCGGCGATGCGTTCGGCGAGCCATTGCGGCGTGAAATCAGCTTGGCGCACGACCTCCGCCGCGCCCGATTTCGCCAGCACGGCGGCGTTTGCCGCCTGGTCCTGGTCCAACGCATGCGGCAGCGGCACCAGAATGCTCGGTCGCCCGATCGCCGCCAGCTCGGTGACGGTGGAGGCGCCGGCGCGCGCGATCACGAGATGCGCATGCGCGATGCGCTCCGGCAGATCGGCGAAGAAGGGCGCGATCTGCGCGACGATTCCGGCGCGCGCGTAAGTCATGGTGACGCGCGCGAGATCTTCCTCGCGCGCCTGCTGCGTCAGCTCGATGCGCTCGCGCAATTCTTTCGGCAGAGATTCGAGCGCCGCAGGCACGATATCGGACATCACCCGCGCGCCTTGCGAGCCGCCGGTGACGAGAAGGCGCAGCTTGCCGTCCTCAAAGCCGGGATAGGGCAGCGCAGCCGCCGCGAGCGCGGCGGGTCGCAGCGGATTGCCGGTGACGACGATCTTTTCCGTGAGCACATCCGAAACGCCGGAGAGCGGAAAGCCCGAGGCGACCGCATCGACGCGGCCGGCGAGAAAGGAATTGGCGCGGCCCATCACCGCATTCGCCTCATGCAGCACTGCGGGAATGCGCAGAAGCGTGGCGGCGAAGAGCGGCGGCACGCTGGGATAGCCGCCGAAGCCGACGACGGCGAGCGGCCGAATGCGCCGCAGAAGAAACAGCGCCTGCGCGGCGCCTACGCCGAGTGTCGCGATCGCCGTCGCCTTGGCGAAGACAGAGCCGCCGCGCGGAGTCGCGGAAGCGATTGTATGCATGGCGCGCGCGGGAAACTCGCCGCCATAGCGCAAGGCGCGCTCATCGGTGACGAGTTCCACCTCGAGCCCACGCGCGCGCAGCGCATGCGCGAGCGCCTCGGCCGGAAAAAGATGACCGCCGGTGCCGCCGGCGGCGAGCAGAACGGGCGCGCTCATGCCGCCGCTCCCATCGGCGCATGGCTCGCATGCTCCGTCTCGACGACGGGTTCTATATGCGGGCGCCGACGCGTGACAGCGAGCAGAAAGCCGAAGCCGAGCGCCAGCGAAATGAGCGAGGAGCCGCCATAGGAAATGAAAGGAAGCGTCATGCCCTTCGACGGCATGAGCTGAAGATTCACCGCCATATTGATCGCGGCCTGCAGGCCGAACAGCATGACGAGGCCGGCGGTCGCGAAGCCGCAGAAGGCGTCGTCATTGCGCGAGGCGGAATAGAGCCCGCGCAGCACGATGAGGCCGTAGATCGCCGCCACCGCCATGCAGACGAAGAGGCCGAACTCTTCGCCGATGACGGCGAAGATCGTATCCGTATGCGCGTCCGGCAATATGCGCTTCAGCGTGCCTTCGCCCGGCCCTTTGCCGAACCAGGAGCCGCTGATGAAGCTGTAGAGCGCGGTGTCGGCCTGGAATGTGTCGGCGACGCCCTGCCCGGCCGCTTGCGGATCGAGAAAGCGCGTCACGCGCGCATGGACGTGCGGCAGAAATTTATAGGCCGCGACCGCGCCGACGGCGCCCGCGCCGCCGACGCCGAAAATCCAGAACCAGTGAATGCCGGCCATGAACAAGAGCCCCGCCCAGACGAGCGAGATCAACATGGTCTGGCCGATGTCCGGCTGCATCACCAGCGGCGCGACGGTGACGGGCAGCAGAGCGATGGCGAGAAGATTGCCGGGAACGTCCTTGCGCTTCGCGCCTTCCGAAAAGGCCCATGCGGCCATGATGACGAAGGCCGGCTTCAAGAATTCGGAGGGCTGAACTCCGAAGATCCAGCGCTTGGCGCCCTTCACCTCCTGGCCGAAGAACAGCGTGCCGACGACGAGCGCGAGCGAGACGATCCACAGCAAAATCGCCGCGCGCCGCACATGACGCGGCGTGAGAAAGGAGACGCCGATCATCACGAGGATCGCCGGCGCGAGATAGATCACCTGCCGATGCACGAAATGAAAGGTGGAGAGATGCAGCCGCTCGGCGACGGGCGGGCTGCCGGCCATAGCGAAGACGAGGCCGCAGACGATGAGCAGCGCGACGCCGGCGAGGAGCCAGCGATCGATCGTCCAGGCCCAATCAGAGAAGGTGGAACGCTCCGCGCGCGAGATCATAGGCTTTCTCCGGCAATGGGCGCATGCGCATGCAGCTCGCGCGCGAGCAGGCGAAAAGCGTCGCCGCGCGCTTCGAAATTGGCGAATTGATCGTAAGAGGCGCAGGCCGGCGACAGCAGCACCACGGGCTCGCGCGCCGCGCTCAGCGCGGCCTCCTCGGCCGCGCGCGCGATCGCCACATCGAGCGTTCCGCAGTGCTCGTAAGTCACGGCGCCCTCGAGCGTGCGCGCAAAATCCTGCGCCGCCGCGCCGATGAGATAGGCTTTGGCGATGCGTGGGAAGAGCGGACGCAGCGGCTCTATGCCGCCCTCCTTCGCCTTGCCGCCGGCGATCCAGAAAATATCGTCGTAGGAGAGCAGCGCCTTCTCCGCCGCGTCGGCGTTCGTGGCTTTCGAATCATTGACGAAGACGACGCGCCCGCGACGCCCCACCTCCTCCATGCGATGCGGCAGGCCGGGATAGGTGAGCAGCCCGCGCGCGATCTCCGCGCAGGAAAGTCCGCAATGCCAGGCGACCGCGGCGGCGAAGGCGGCGTTCTGCGCATTATGCGCGCCGCGCAATGTGCGCGCGCCCTCGAGATCGCCGAGCGTCTCCGTCTCCTCCGGCCCATGGCCGGCCTCTCGATAGAGCGCCTTGCGCGCCTCGATGAAAAAGCCCCAATCGAGCGCACGCGCGGCGGAGACGGGATAGACGCGCTGGCCCTCGCGGCGTCGCTCGGTCAGCCGCGCGCCGATCGCATGAGAGAAGGCGTCGTCGACGCCGATCAGCGCGACATCGGCGCCGGCGACGAGACGCTCCTTCACCGCCGCGTAATTTTCCATCGTGCCGTGACGGTCGATATGGTCGGGCGTCAGATTGATGAGAATGCCGATGGACGGCGCGAGCGAAGGCGTCAGATCGATCTGAAAAGAGGAGCATTCGATGACGTGAATGCGCGTCTCGGAGGGCGGCTCGAGATCGAGGATCGGCGTGCCGATATTGCCGCCGAGCTGCACATCCTTGCCGGCGCTGCGCAGAAGATGCGCGATCAGCGCCGTGGTCGTCGATTTGCCATTGGTGCCGGTGATGGCGATGAAGGGCGCGCCGGGCGCCTTCGCCTGCCGCTCACGACAGAACAGCTCTATGTCGCCGATCACCTCGACGCCCGCCTCACGCGCGCGCGTGACCGTCCAATGCGGCTCGGGATGTGTCAGCGGCACGCCGGGCGAAAGAATGAGCGCGGAGAACTCGCGCCAATCCGCACTCGTCAGATCGACGATCTCGACGCCCTGCGCCTGCGCCTTGGCGCGGCCGGCCTCGCCATCGTCCCAGGCGGCGACATTCGCGCCGCCTGCGATCAATGCGCGCGCCGTCGCAAGGCCAGAGCCGCCGAGCCCAAAGAGCGCGACCTTGCGCCCTGCAAATGTCGTCGCCGGAGTCATGCGCTCACCTCAGCTTCAGCGAGGAGAGCCCGAGAAGGGCGAGCACGAAGGAGATGATCCAGAAGCGAATGACGATCTGCGGCTCGGTCCAACCCATCTGCTCGAAGTGATGGTGGATCGGCGCCATGCGGAACACGCGCTTTCCGGTGAGCTTGAAGCTCGCCACCTGCACGATGACGGAGGCGCCCTCGAGCACGAAGAGGCCGCCGATGATGGCGAGCACGAATTCCTGCTTGATGGCGACCGATATGGTTCCGAGCAATCCGCCGAGCGCGAGCGAGCCGGTGTCGCCCATGAAGATCTGCGCCGGCGGCGCGTTGAACCACAAAAAGCCGAGGCCCGAGCCGATCAGCGCCGCGCAGACGATGGTCAGCTCGCCCGTGCCGGCGACGTGATTGACGCCGAGATAATCCGAGAAGATCGAATTGCCGACGAGATAGGCGATAATGGCGAAGGCGCCGGCCGCGATCATCGACGGCACGATGGCGAGGCCGTCGAGACCATCGGTGAGATTGACGCAATTGCCCGCCGCCACGATAACGAAGGCGCCGAAGGGGATGAACAGCCAGCCCAGCGAGAAGGCGTAGCCCTTGAGCAGCGGCAGCGCCAGCTTGGACATATTGTCGCCGCCGACCGTGGTGAGCGCATAGCAGGCGAGGCCGGCGACGGCGAACTCGAGCGCGAGCCGCGCCTTGCCGGAAAAGCCTTTGTGCGATTGCTTCGTCACCTTCAGATAATCGTCGTAGAAGCCGATCGCGCCGAAGGAGGCGGTGACGAGAATGACGATCCACACATAGGAATTCTTCAAATTCGCCCAGAGGAGAGTGGCGACGAGCAGACCCGAGAGGATCATCAGCCCGCCCATGGTCGGCGTGCCTTTTTTGGTGAGCAGATGCGAGGCCGGACCGTCCTCGCGAATGGGCTGGCCCTTGCCCTGCTTCAAGCGCAGCGCGTCGATGATGGTGGGGCCGAAGAAGAAGACGAAGAACAGCGCCGTCGTCGCCGCGCCGGCGGCGCGGAAGGTGATGTAGCGGAAGAGGTTCAGCGGACCGAAGAGATGCGAGAAGTCCGCGAGCAGCGTCAGCATTCGTCTTTTCCTTTACGAGGCCGCTTCGGTTTCGGCCGGGAATTTCGTTCTGATCGCCTCGACGATGCGCGCCATGCGCGAGCCGTTCGAGCCCTTGATCATGACCACATCGCCCGGCGCCAGCGCCGAGAGAACCGCTTCCTCGAGCTCGGCGGCGTTGGCGCGATGCGCGCCGCGCATAGACTCGGGCGCGGCGTAGAAGAGCCGCGCCATCAGCGGGCCGGCGGTGAAGAGGAGATCGACGCCAGCAGCCTCGAGGTCTTTGGCGAGTCCCGCGTGCAATTCGCCGGCGCTCGGCCCGAGCTCCAGCATGTCGCCGAGCACGGCGATGCGTCGCCGCGCGCTCTTCTCCGCGCCGATGAGATCGAAAGCCGCGCGCATGGAGGTGGGATTGGCGTTGTAGCTCTCGTCGATGAGCGTGAGGGCGCCGCCGCCGATCGCGAGCGTCTCGCGACGGCCGCGGCCCTTGGGCGGGGCGAAATCGGCGAGCATCTCCGCCGCCTCGGCGAGATCTATGCCGAAGACATGGGCGATGGTCAGCACGGCGAGCGAATTGACTGCGAAATGCTTGCCCGGCGCGCCGATGCGATAACGCAGGCGGCGGCCGAAAATCTCCGCCTCGGCGACTTGGCTCTCGCCATCATAGGAGAGCAGCCGCGCCTGCGCGGCCTCGCTCTCGCCGAAGGAGAAGACATGCGCGGCTCTGGAGGCGGCGGCGCCTTCCAGCAGCGTCTCATAAGTCTCGTCGTCGCGATTGATGATGGCGACGCCGCCTTCGACGAGGCCGGAAAAAACCTCCGCCTTGGCCGCCGCTATGGCCTCGAGCGAGTCGAAATGCTCGAGATGCACGGGCGCGACGCGTGTCACCACGGCGACATGCGGCTCGACGAAGCGCACGAGCGACGCGATCTCGCCCGCGTGATTCATGCCAATCTCGAACAGGCCGTAGCGCGCCGAGGCGGGCATGCGCGACAGCGACAGCGGCACGCCCCATTGGTTGTTGTAGGAGGCGGCGGAGGCATGCGTCTCGCCGAAGCGCGAGAACACTGTCTTCGCCATGTCTTTGGTCGAGGTCTTGCCGACCGAGCCGGTGATCGCCGCAATATAGGCCGGCGAGCGCTCACGCGCGCGGGCGCCGAGGAACTCGAGCGACTCCTGCACGTCGCGCACGACATAGAGCGGCGAGAGGTCACGAAACGCGCCAGCGTGCGCGTCGTCGATCACCGCGCCCGCGGCGCCGCGCTCGAACGCCATGCGCACGAAATCATGACCGTCGCGCGCCTCGCCCTTTATGGCGAAGAAGAGATCGCCCGGCGCCAGCGTGCGCGTGTCGATGGAGACGCCTGTGACGTCGCGCGGCAAGCCGCCGCTGATGCGCGCGCGCAATGCGCCGATCAGCCCCAGTCCGGTCCATAGCGCTTGCTGTTTCATTCAAGTCCCACCCTGCAAGGCCGCTTCGACCGCCGCCCGGTCGGAGAATGGCAGGACCTGATCGCCGACGATCTGGCCCGTTTCATGGCCCTTTCCGGCGACCACCAGCGCGTCGCCCTCGCGTAGCCAGGAGACCGCCGCGCGGATCGCCGCGGCGCGGTCGCCGATCTCATGAATCTCCGCGCCCTTCGCGCCGCGCGCCGCCTCCAATATAGCGGCGCGGATCGAGGCCGGCTCCTCGCTGCGCGGATTATCGTCGGTGACGATGACGACATCCGCCGCGCGCGCCGCGATCTCGCCCATCAATGGACGCTTGCCTCTGTCGCGATCGCCGCCGGCGCCGAAAACGACGACGAGCCGTCCTTTCGCCAGAGGGCGCACGGCGGCCAGCACCTTGTCCAGCGCATCGGGCTTATGCGCGTAATCGACGAAGACGGGCGCGCCGTCGCGCGCGCCGATGAATTCCAGCCGTCCGGGCGCGCCGCGCAATTTCTCGAGCGCCGCGAAAACCTGCGCCGGCGTCGCGCCGCAGGCGATCGCCATTCCGGCGGCGACCAGCGCATTGGAAATTTGAAACGCGCCGGCGAGCGGCAGGGCGACGGCGAAAGTCTCGTCGCCGCAGCGCAGCCGCAAGCGCGAGCCGAGCGCCTGCGCATCCGCCTCGAGCAGCGCAATGGCGCGGCCCTTCTCGCCGACGTCGAAGATCGTCAGCCCGCGCTTCTCGCAAATGTCGATCACGCGCGCGGCGACGGAGCTGTCGGCGTCGATCACCACCGTCTGGCCGGGCGCGAGCAGCGTGTCGAAGAGGCGCATCTTCGCCTCGAAATACTCCTCGAGATCGCGATGATGATCGAGATGGTCGCGCGAGAAATTGGTGAAGGCGCCGACCGTCAGCCGCACGCCGTCGAGGCGGCGCTGGTCTATGCCGAGCGAGGACGCCTCCATGGCGAGATGGGTGACGCCGCGCGCGGCCAGCGCGTCGAGCGACTGATGCAGCGCCACAGGTCCCGGCGTCGTCAGCGAGCCGTAATGCGCGCCGTTTTTATCGACAATTCCGATCGTGCCGAGCGAGGCCGCGTCGCGTCCGAGCGTCAGCCAGATCTGGCGCAGGAAATCGACGACCGAGCTTTTGCCGCTGGTGCCCGTCACCGCGGCGACGATCTGCGGCTGACGCGCAAAAAATCGCGCCGCCGCATGAGCGAGCGCCGCGCGCACATCCGCGACGACGAGTAACGGCAGCCCGACCTCGGCCGCGTGCGGCGCGACGACCACGCGCGCCCCACGCGCGCGCGCATCGGCGGCGTAAGCGAGGCCGTCGCCGGCATGACCCGGCACGGCGAAGAAAGCATAGCCTTCGCGCACGTCGCGGCTGTCGGCCGTGACGCCGACGATATCGAGATCGCCGCAGCCCGCCGCCGTCGCTTCATCGAGAAGGTCGGAAAATCGCATCAATGCCCTCCCCCGCCGGGAACAGCGGGATTATTGGCCATGCCATAGCCGAGCTTGGCGAGCAGCGGGAAAGGCTGCGTCGGCAATTCGAAGCGCGGCGGCAGGCCGAGCAGCGGGCCGACGCGCTCGATGATCTGGCCCGTCACCTGGCCCGAGTTATAGGCGGCCGTGGCGTAGCCTCCGGTCTCCGGCAGGCCCTGCGGCTCGTCCATAATGGTGAGGAAGAGATACTTCGGTTTGTCCGCCGGCGCCACCGCCATGAAAGTGGTGAAGAGGCGGGTCTTGGAATAATGGCCGCCGATCACCTTTTCCGCGGTTCCGGTCTTGCCGCCGACGAAATAGCCGTTGATGTTGACCTTCCTGGCGGAGCCGATCTCGGCGTTGAGCCGCATGAGATAGCGCATGGACTCGCTGGTCTCCGGCCTGATCACCTGCACGGCGCTCTTCTTCGCCTCCTCCTCGTTGCGCTTGAGGAAAGTGGGCGCCATCAGATAGCCGCCGTTCATCAGCGCGCCGACAGCCATCATCGCCTGCAGCGGTGCGACGGCGAGACCATGGCCGAAGGCGATGGTCATGGTGTTCAGCTCACCCCAATTCTTCGGCACGATCGGCTCGGCGCTCTCTGGCAATTCTGTGCGCATGCGCGTGAGCTGGCCCATCTTGCGCAAAAACGCCTTGTGCCGCTCGACGCCCTGGCCGAGCGCCATGCGCGCCGTTCCGATGTTGGAGGAATGGGTGAACACTTCCGGCAGGGTGAGCACGCGATTGGTCGCGTGATAATCGTGAATGCGGAAATGGCCGAAATTGAGCGTGCCGCGCGCGTCGAGCCGCGAGTTGAGATTGACCTTGCCGGAGTCGAGCGCCATGGCGATGGTCAGCGCCTTGAAGGTGGAGCCCATCTCATAGACGCCGACATTCATGCGATTGATGATCGTCGGATCGCGCATGTCGCCGGGCTTGTTGGGATCATAATCCGGCAGCGAGGCGAGCGCGATGATCTCGCCGGTGTTGACGTCCATGATCGCGGCGGCGCCGGCCTTGGCCTTGAAATGCGCGACGCCCTTTTCCAGCTCGTCGCGAATGGCGTGCGTCGCCTTTATGTCGATCGACAGCGAGATGGGCTTCAGCTCTTCCGGCGTCAGGCTGAAGCCGGCGTCGTGAAGATCGGCGAGGCCTTGCCCGTCGATATATTTCTCGATTCCGGCGATGCCGGCGTTGTCGATATTGACATAGCCGAGCACATGCGCCGCCGCCGGCCCATTGGGATAGACGCGCTTATTCTCGGGCGCGAGGCCGACGCCCGGCAAGCCGAGATGAAACACCTCGTCGCGCTGCTTGGGCGTCACCTCGCGCTTCACCCAGACGAAGCCCTTGCGCGAGGCGAGACGCTCGCGCAATTCGCGCGAGTCGACATTGGGCAGCACCGCGGTCAGCAGCTCCGTCGCCTCGTCCTTGTCGATGAGCCGGCGCGGCTCGGCGAAGACCGACATGGTCTTCACATCGGTCGCGAGTATCTCGCCATTGCGATCGAGCACGTCGGGACGCGATGCGGCGATGGGCTCGCCGGAGGCGCGGCGCATCGTCGTCGGATCAGGCTTGAAGCCGATGGCGACGAGACGCGCGCCAATGCCGACATAAAGGCAACAAAAGCCCACGGCGACGAGGCGCATGCGCGCGCCTGTCTTGCCGAGCGAGGTGGTGAACAGCCCGTCGAGCGGCCCGCGCAGGCCTCGCTTCACGGCTTTCGTCACAGTTTCGGCGGTCGTCATCGCGGCTTTCCTTTCGGCGTCGTCGGCGCCTCGCTCGCGGCCGGAGTCGTCGCGGCGCCGCCGAGGCCGAGCGCATCCAGCTTGCGGCCGATCGAGTCGATGCGCTCGGGCTTTTCCGGCAGCGATTGCGCCGTGGCGATCTGCGTCACGGCGACCGGCTTCAGATCGAGATATTTGTCGGCGAGATCCTGCACGCGCTCGGGCCGCGTCATGAAGGCCCATTCGGCGCGCAGCACGGCGATGGCGTCGCGCTCGCTTTTCGCCTCGCGCTTCATCTTGTTGATCTGCTCGGCGCGCAGCATGGTCTGATATTTGATCGAATAGGCGTAGAAGCCCGAGCCGATCAGCGCGAGAATGGCGACGACATTGAGAATGCGCAGCATCAGCGTCTTCCTTTCACGCGTTCCGGCAGGCGGGCGAGACGCGCCAGAGACTCGTCGATCGCGCGCGCCGGCGCGTCCGTTCGCGTCGCAAAGCGCAGCTTGGCGGAGCGCGCGCGCGGATTTGCGGCGATTTCGCGGTCCGAAGGCGTCACCGGCTGGCGCCCTTCGCTGATGAAGGTCCGCGGCGGCGGAACCGGCTCGCCAGGCAGGAGCCGCGAGCGCGTCTCGCCGCGGCCGGAGCGTTCGCCTAAGAATTGCTTGACGATGCGATCCTCGAGCGAGTGAAACGTCACCACGGCGAGCCGACCGCCCGGCTTCAGCGCCCGCTCGGCGGCGCCCAGCGCGGCGACCAATTCGCCCAGCTCGTCATTGACGGCGATGCGCAGCGCCTGAAAGCTCCTCGTCGCCGGGTGAATATCGCCCGGCTTTCCGGGCGCGGCGCGCTCGATGATCTGCGCCAGCGCGCGCGTCGTCTCTATGCGGCCGGCCTCGCGCGCATTGACGATGGCGCGGGCGATGCGGCGCGAGGCGCGCTCCTCGCCATAGTGATACAGAATATCGGCGAGCGCCTCTTCCTCGGCATCCGCGATAATGTCGGCGGCGCTCGGTCCGCGGCCTTCCATGCGCATGTCGAGCGGGCCGTCATTGCGGAAGGAGAAGCCGCGCGCCGCCTCGTCGAACTGCATGGAGGAGACGCCGATATCGGCGACGATTCCGTCGAGCGGCGCCAGCCCCGCGCGCTCGGCGACCTGCGCCAGCTCGGAGAAGCGCGCCTCCACCAGAGTCAGCCGTCCGCCCGCCTCCTCCACCAGCGCATAGCCGCCCCTTATGGCGTTCGGATCGCGGTCGAGCGCCAGCACGCGTGTGCCCTCATGCGCCAGCAAGGCGCGCGTGTAGCCGCCAGCGCCGAAGGTGGCGTCCAGATAGACGCCGCCCGCCTGTGGCGCGAGGGCGGCGACCGCCTCCTCGAGCAGCACGGGAACATGCCGCTCAGCGCCGCTCGCCGTCATCTCTCCTCCGATCCGAAAATGTCGCCGCAGGGCCGGTCCGCGCCCGTCGGACGCGCCCTCCAGGGCGGATATTTGGCGTCGACGCGGCCGTCCGCCGAGCCCGCGCGCAGACGCGAAAGCGCCGACGCGCGCGAGGCGCGGGCGCGACTTTTCCCGGAGAGACGTGTCATCGCTCTGAACAACAACGCATATCATGAAAGACCACGGGCGACGGAGCGGCGCGGGCGGCGCGGCGCTTGCGATTATTAGCCGTCGTCAGGGTTAAGAGAGCGTTGACGCGGGCGCGAGCCGCGCATTTCGCGTTAGCCATCGGGGGGCGTGGCGGTAGGCCGTAGCAAATTCCACAGGCGCCGTATCTACCCTCCCCTTTAGGGGGAGGGTCGGACCGCGCAGCGGTCCGGGGTGGGGTTCGACAGCAAAGACTTGGGGCGTTCACCCCCTCCCGAGCGCATTCGCGCTCGACCTCCCCGCTCGAGGGGGAGGTAGAAGCGCCTCTTCCGGCGCTCCTACCGCTCACCCAAAAAATCGCCAGTCGGCCTATAAGCCGGGTTCTGTATGGCGCGGTCGGGTCGCCCCTTCCACGCGCGATGGCCATTCCTCTGGGACGACGCTTGCGCGCCGCCTCTAGCAACCAACCCGGGCGACGACCCGGAGACGGGCCAGGAAATATCGCTATTTCCAGTCGCCCCTATTCGGTCTTGCTCCCGGCGGGGCTTGCCATGCCTCGAACGTCGCCGCCCGAGCGGTGCGCTCTTACCGCACCCTTTCACCCTTACCGCGAGCCCGAAGGCCGCGGCGGTTTGCTTTCTGTGGCGCTTTCCCTGGGGTCGCCCCCGCCGGACATTATCCGGCGCCGTGTCTCCGTGGAGCCCGGACTTTCCTCTATCCCGAAGGACAGCGGCCATCCAGCCGACTGGCTGATGAGCCAATAGGCAGACCGGCGCGGAAGGTCAAGACGCCGCAAAAACCAGCGGCCGCGGCTGCGCAGAGCCGCACGTCTCAGTAGAACAACTTATGAATCAGTCGAGTAGAGACCGCTGCGGCGCCGCGCCGCGCGCCTTTTCGGGGAAAAGCGAGGACCTCTGCTTGCGCGCGAGGCGATCGTGACGGCAAAAAGGATTAACGTCTGGTCCCGTCGGACTGGAGACGGCGGCAACGGAGCGAATTTCTACTTTGGCGACAGCGGTGAAATCGAACGAGAGACGGGTTGTGATCTCGGGCATGGGCGCGGTTTCGGCCGCCGGCGTCGGGGCGCAGCCACTTTGGGAGGCGGCGCGCGACGGCCAATGTCAGGTCCGCCCGCTGAAGCTCGAGCGACCCTATGGCGGCCGCATCAAGATCGCCGCGCAGCCGCAGAACTTCGATCCGCTCGCCTATCTCGAGCCCGAGATTCTTCCCTATTGCGACCCTTTCACCCAATACGCCATCGTCGCCGCCGACGAGGCCATGGCGCAGGCGGGCTTTGCGCGCAAGGATATCGCCGGGCCGCGCACGGCGGTCGTCATCGGCTCCGGCATAGGCGGCTCCAAGACCATCGATGACGAGGCGCATAAGGAATACAACACGCGCGAGCGCGCCGATCCGCTGACCGTGCCGCGCCTCATCCCCAGCGCCGCGCCCACCATGCTGGGCATGCGCTTTTCCTGCAATGGGCCGACATTCGCCATCGCCAGCGCCTGCTCCTCAGCGAGCCAGGCGATCGGCGTCGGACTGGAGATGATCCGCTCCGGCACGGCCGATCGCGCCATCGTCGGCGGGGCGGAGGCGGCCGTCATCAATGGCTCGCTGCGCTCCTGGGAGGCGCTGCGCGTGCTGACGCCGGATTTCTGCCGGCCCTTCTCGGCCGGCCGCAACGGCATAGTGCTCGGCGAGGGCGCCGCGATCTTCGTGCTGGAGACGGAGGAGCTCGCGCACTCCCGCGGCCATGCGCCGCTCTGCGAGCTCGCAGGCTATGGCACGTCGAGCGACGCTTTCGATCCGCTGCGGCCCAATGTCGAAGGCCCCTCCTCCGCCATGCGGCAGGCGCTGGAGAGCGCCGGCCTCACGCCCGACGATATCGATTATCTCAACGCCCATGGCACCGGCACTTACGCCAATGACATCACCGAGTCGGAGGCGATCCTGCGCGTCTTCGGCGAGCGCGGCGCGCGTCTGCCGGTCTCCTCGACCAAGCCGATCCACGGCCATGCGCTGGGCTCCTCCGGCGCGCTCGAGCTCGCCATCACGATAAACGCCCTGCGCGAGCAGCTCGCCCCGCCGACGATCCATTTCAAGGCGCCGGACCCCAAATGCCCGGTGGACCCCGTGCCGCACGAGGCGCGCCGCGTGCCGATCCGCGCGGCCATGTCCAATTCCTTCGCCTTTGGGGGCATCAACGCCGTGCTGGTGGTGCGGCGGGCGCGATAGAGCCGGCGTCTCGCGCCATCTCACGCGTCACGCGAGAAATCGCTCGACTTCCCGAAAAAACGTCTCCGGCGCCTCGTCGGGGACGAAATGGCCGCTCTCCTCGACGACAATAGAGGAAAGCGCTCGCGTCCGCGGCGCCAGCGCTTCGGCGAGTCGCGGCCCGACGCCATGTCGCCCGGCGATGGCGAGCACCGGCATGTCGAGCCTACGATCCGAAAGGCTCGCCACGAGACGCGCATCCTCGGGCAGCGCGCGATAATAGTCGAAGCCCGCGGCCATGCCGCCCGGCCTCGCATAATGGCGCGCGAATTCGTCGATCGCCGCCGCGCCGACCGCGTCCTTGCGATGCGACCAGGCGCGAATTTGCGCGGCGATATAATCCCTCTCGCGTCCGCGCGTCAGCAGCTCGGGAATGTCGCGCGCCATGTGAAAACCGTAGTGCCAGGCGCCGCCGCGCCGCGCGTCCATATTCTCGGTTCCCGGAACGAGGCAGTCGACGAGGACGAGCCGCTCCACTTTCTCCGCATGAAGCAGCGCGAGCATGAAGGCCGCCTTGCCGCCCATGTCATGGCCGATCACATGCGCCCTCCCGCCCGCCACGCGATCGATGAGAGCGACGATATCCCCGGCGACAGCGCGCTTGTCATAGGACTGCGCGGGCTCGGAGAGGCCGAGGCCGCGAAGATCCGGCGCGACGACGGTGAAGCGAGGCGCCAGTCGCTCCATCGTCGCGCGCCAGGCGAACCATGTCTGCGGCCAGCCGTGCAGCAGCACGACCGTCGGCCCCGCGCCCAATGTGACGAAATGCAGCCGCGCGCCGTCGAGCGCGAGCCAACGGCTCTCCGCCCCCTGCGGCAAAAGTCGCGCCTCTTCGGCATGCGCCCCCGCGAATCCCTGCGTCGCGACGGCTCCAGCGGCGGCCAGAAACGCCCGCCTGTCGATCGTCATCCTCTCCTCCTTCGAAAGCTTCGCGAGAGTTGCCGATCGTCGCTCATGCGTCTATCGAATAGGCGGATCGAATTATTATAACCAAATGTTATGCATGGACCTCGCCGCCGCCCTTCGCGCTTTCATCCGCATCGTCGAGCGCGGCTCGATGACCGCCGCGGCCGCCGACCTCGGCGTGTCGCAGCCTGCCGTCAGCAAGATGCTGCGCAATCTCGAAGCGCATGCCGGCGCGCGCCTGCTGGAGCGCGGCCCGCGCGCGCTACGTCCCACGGCGCGAGGCCTCGCGCTCTATGAGGCCGCCGGCGGCCCGCTCGCGGCGATAGACGCCGCGCTGGAAAGTCTTCGCGGCGACGGCGCGGCGATCGCCGGCGAGTTGCGCCTGCATGGCCCGAGCTGTATCGGCGAAAGGCATTTGTTTCGCATCGCGATGGCGTTTCAGGACGCGCATCCTTCCGTCGCCGTCGCTCTGTCGCTCGAAAATCGTCCGGTCGATCTCATTTTCGAGAATATCGACCTCGCGCTGCGCATGGGCCGGCCGAGAGAACAATCACTGATTCAAAAGCGCATCGGCTTCAGCCGGCGCATCCTCGTCGCCGCGCCCGCCTATCTCTCGCGCGCGGCGCCTCTACGCACGCCCGCCGATCTCGCCGCGCATGATCTTCTCGTCACCGACGCGTCGTTGCACAATGGCGCGCTGCGTCTGCGCAAGGGCGACAGCGCGGAAGACATAGCCGTTCGGCCGAAGCTCACGACCAATAGCGCGCAGGTTCTCCTCGAGGCGCTGCGCGCCGGCCGCGGCGTCGCCACCACGCAGCTCCTGCTCGTCGCCGAAGAGCTGCGCAGCGGCGCATTGACCCGCGCATTGCCCGATCATGAGATCGAGCCGAGCGAATTCTTCCTCGTCTATCCTTCGACGAAATTCCTGCGACCCGCGGTGCGCGCCTTCGTGGATTTCGCCACGCCGGCGCTACGCCGCATCGAAGGGATATTCTAATTACAAAGAATAGCCCGTGATGGCGGAAGCGAACCACAGCCATGGATCCGCGCCGGAGAGGCTGACGAAAATCAGAGCCGCCGCCGCGAGCTGAACGCCGATGGCGACCAGCGCCGCGCGCGACAATTTTCCGGCGCCGTCGTCGAGACGGCTCGCCCCGACATAGAGCAGAAGCGAGATCAGCAGCGATCCATAAGTCACCGCCGGTCCGCCCGGAATGACGAAGCGCAGCGCACGCGCCGTCGCCGGAGCGATGAAGGTGAAGAAGCTCGCCAGCTGAAAATGGCGGTGCCACTCGGGACGACGTACAGTGACGAAAGCGCCTATGCCGAAGAAGGCGACCTCGGTGATCACCCAGAAGGGATAGGCGAGGCCGATCAAAGGCGCCGTTCCCGCGACCTTGGGGTCCGCGGCGGCGACGCGCGCCACCGCGGTGACGATCGACAATGCGATGACGAGGCCGAAGAGAACCGCGCCGATCACGCCCACAGTGCGGTGATTCTTCAGCGCGCCGCGGCTCGCGGCGACATATTGATAGATGAAGACGGCGAGCCAGGCCGTCGTCGTCACGCCATGCGCGAGAACGAGCAGGGTCAGCGGCTTTCCAGCGCCGAAGACCGGCTTCAGATAGAAGGTCGGCGCAAAGCCGACGAGCAGCAGCAGGACTGCGAGCCCAACGAACCAGCCCTGTTTCGGCAGATGAATTTTGGACGCGACGGGTAGGCTATCGACGGCTTCGCTCATGGGAACGACCTTTGGCGTGAGAAGGTGGATAGCGCCGCGCTCAGAAGGCCGGCGAAGCGCATAGCCGATCCATATTCATATAAAGTCGATCGATTATAACTATTTTATGAGCGCTGTCGAGACAGCCCGGCCCGCGGGTGGCGCATCAGGACGAGATCGACGGCGGCGCAGGAAAGCGCCGCGCCGCCGTCACCTCTTCTTGCAGGCGTCGACGAATTTGCCGATCTTTGCCCATGCGCCTTTCAGCGGCGCGGATTGTTTCGAGCCGCCGATCGTCACGACGAGCGTCTCGCCGCGCGCCATGGCGGCGAAGATCGGATCATCGGCGGCGACCCGCCCTTCGAAGCTCGGAACGCCCGCCTCCTCATTCGGCACGAGCTTTCCCGCGACCTTCGTCTGCGCGTCGCCGACCGCCAAAATCGCCGTCGCGGCCTTGCCGGCCTTCTGCTTGCCGTCGGTTTCGGAGATGAACAGCGTCGTCGCGCCGCTATGGGCGTCGCAATGAAAGCCGCCGAGGGAATCGTCCGTTTCGGGAACGCCATAGTTGAGAAAGGCCATCGGCGGCTTCGCCTCGTCGAGAGAGAAGCTCCATATGCGCCCTTGCTGCGCCGCCGCCGGCGACGCAATCCCCAAAAGCGCGACGATGAGCGCCGCGGGCGCCCTGCGAGCCAATACGCCGATCGACATCTTCCTCTCCATCTCGAGACATGCGCGCCGCGCACGCCGCCGCTATGATAGGCCGAAGGCGAATGTGAGAGGAAGCGAGGGAACAATGGCCACTGTGAAGCTGCTCGGCGACGATGAGCTCTCGGACGAAGCCCGCGCGGTCTTCGACGATATTCGCGCGACGCGCAAAAGCGATTTCGTCAATAATTTCTGGCGCGCCCTCGCGCATGATCCGGTGACGCTGAAACGCACATGGGAGAGCATAAAGGCGGTGATGGGACCGGGCGTCCTGGACCCGAAGGTGAAGGAGATGATCTATATCGCCGTCTCCATCGCGCATGGTTGCAGCTATTGCATCCACTCCCACACGGCGAGCGCGCGCGCCAAGGGCATGACCGAGGCGGAGTTCAACGAGCTCTTGGCGATCGTCGGCATGGCTTCGGAAACCAACCGTCTCGTCACCGCGCTCGGCGTGGAGGTGGATGCGGAATACGATATTCGCTGAACGGCGACGCCCACGCCCCCGGGCTCCGAGAGTCCGGGTCGGCAAAACCTTCGCGCCAGCGTCTTGCCCGCGCTCGTCGTGGCGTGAATGGCCCGCCCTCGACGTCTCTTACGCAAATCGGCGCGAACTTAACCGCGCCTTAACCGCGATCGCATATACCAGGAGCCGGCGCGGTGAGGCGAATGAGCGTCCCCGCGCGAGGCGTGCCCCCCGATGCTCTCCACCGAATTTCAGCGTCTCGTTCTCCCGCGTCTCGCCTTTCCGCTGCTGGGCGGATTGCTGCTCGCGGCGGCCCAGGGCGGCGCCCGCGCCGCCGAGGCGCCGAAGAATGTCTATTTGATTTCCGGCCACGAAGGCTATGGCGTCGTCGAATGCATCACGCAGAAGAAAGATTGCGGGAAGATCGTCGCCGACAGCTGGTGCGAGTCGCATGGCCACGGCCCCGCGGTGGCCTTCGGCCGCGCCGACGATGTGACCTCGGCGATCGGCCCGGCCTCGGCGCGCAAGCCCTTGACGGCGGAAGCCGCCGTCGTTTCCTGCAGCGAATGAGCGTGGGCGGGCGCAGGCCCGCCGCTGCGTCATTTCTTCAAAAACTCGCCGCATTGCTCGACATCGCCGGCGCCCCAGGGCTGGATCGGCACGCCCGAGGTGGAGTTCTCCGGCGAGCCTTCGATCAGCCGGTCGGAATAGGCCATATAGACCAGCGCATTGTGCTTGGCGTCGCAGCCGCGGACGATATGCAGGCGCTTCCACAGCGCCGAGCGGCGCTCGCTGAACACTTCGTCGCCCTGACCGAATTTGTCCTTGAATTTCACCGGCCCATATTGACGGCAGGACAGCGACACATCGGAGGTCTGCTCCGCGACGCCGAACATTCCCGCGACGCCGCCCTTCTCATGCACGGTGTAATAGCAGGCCACCCCGTCTATATCGGGATCGTCGAGCACATAGGTCGCCAATTTGTCGTTAGGCGTCAGCAGCTTGAAGTCGGTGGATTTGCGAAAGATCAGATCCGGCCCGTCGGCCCGGGCGGGCGCTGCGCCCGCGGCGGCGAAGAGCCCCGAGGCGATGAGAGCGGACAGGACGAATTTGGACGGCTTCATAACTGCGTTCCTCCAGAGCGCCAGGAAATTCCCTCGACAAATGTCGTGACGCGCCTTGTTCGCGACAAGAAGCTCGCGACAATCGCGCGCCGATTGATCGGACGGATGATATGGCCGATATGGTCTCGAGCTCGACGGTTTCGGATTCGCCGGCCCGCGGCGCCTCGCCTTTCGAATCGCGAAATATAGGACCAATGTCGGCGAAACATATCATTCGGAAGACGCTTTCCCGAA
The DNA here is from genome assembly GCF_001644125.1 of Methylosinus sp. R-45379. Lineage (NCBI taxonomy): Bacteria > Pseudomonadati > Pseudomonadota > Alphaproteobacteria > Hyphomicrobiales > Methylocystaceae > Methylosinus > Methylosinus sp. R-45379. The sequence continues at coordinate 2,730 of NZ_LUUM01000254.1, read as the reverse complement.
AGGGGCCGTTGCGACGCCTCGCGGGCGCGCTCGTTCTGGCCGCCGCCGCTCTGCTCTCCGCGCAGGCGATGGCGCAATCGGCCTATTGCGACAATCTGCGGGCGCAGATCGCCGCCGCCGGCAATAATAGCGGCTCCGCCCGCTATCGCGCCGCCGCCGCGACCCAGCAGAAGGAGATCGACCGCACGGTCGCCTATGGGCGTTCCATCGGCTGCGACCGGCAGCAGTTCCTCTTCTTCGGCAACGCGCCGCCGGCGCAATGCGGCGCGATCAACGGCCGCATCGCGCAGATGCGCTCCAACCTCGCCTCGCTCCAGCAAAACTCCGGCGACGGCCAGCGCCAGGCGCTGCAGGCGCGCTTCGATCAGCAGTGCCGGCAGCCGCAGCAGCCGGTGCGCGTCGCCTCCCGCCAGCGCAATATTTTCGAGGAGCTGTTCGGCTCGCAGGAGGAGGAGCCGACGCCGGTCCGCGAGCTGCCCCTCAACGGGCAGCAGGAACGCGACGAGGACGACAATGGCGGGCCTGTCGCGCGCGGCGGCTCGCTGGCCGTCTGCGTGCGCGCCTGCGACGGCGGCTTCTTCCCCATCAGCTATTCGGCGCGGCGCGCCAATCTCGCCGATCTCCAGGAATTGTGCCGCGCGCAATGCCCAAATGTGGAAGTAGCGCTCTACACGCGCTCGCCCTCGCGCGACATAGAGACAGCGGTGTCGATGGATGGCGAAGCCTATGGCGACCATCCCAATGCGCTGAAATTCACCAAGAGCTATGATCCGACCTGCTCCTGCCGGCCGCCCGGCCGCAGCTGGGCGGAGACGCTCGCCGAGGCGGAGCGGCTGCTGGCCGAGCGCAATAAGGGCGATCTCGTCGTCTCGGCGGAGAAGGCGGAGGAGATGTCGCGGCCGATCGGCGTGCGCGCCGCGCGCGGCGCCGTCTCGCCCAACCTTCCCGCCACGGAGGCGGCGCAACCGGAGAAGCGCCCGGTCGACGCGCATGAGACGACGCGCGAGATCGTCGGCGCCGATGGCGTCAAGAAGCGCGTCCGCGTCATCGCGCCGACTTTGTGATCTCCATCTCTGGATTCTCGCGCTCATAGAGCGTCCAGGCGAAGCCCGAGAGGCCCGAGGCCGGGAAATATCCGCGGCGCAGGAAGGCCGAGCGGCAATCCTGCGGCCCGGCGGAGCGCCTCTCTGCATGTTCCGCCTGTGAATCGGGCAGATCGACCACCAGCAGAAAGGCCGGCGGCGTCGCGCACCATTCAGCCGGCGAGACCATCGTCGCGACGACGCCCAGCTTGCGAGCGTGATAGGCGACGACCGCCTTCGTCTCGCCGCGCGCGAAATCGACGGCGTAGGGCGCCTCCTTGCGCTCGGCCATGATCTTCACCGCATCGGCGTAATGGCCGCGGCCGTCGCGGTAGAAATCGGCGAGCCGCCCGGCGTCGCCTATGGCGAAGGCGCCGAGCAGGACTGCCGCCGCCCCGCGCCGCAATGCTCCAGCACGATAGAGGGCGGCGCAGCCTTCGGCGGCGAGCAGAGCCAGGCCGATCGCCGCGGTGGCGTGAAAGCGCGGATATTGCTGACTCGGCAGGCCGGCGGCGATATGCAGCAGCGGCAGGCCGAAGACGGCGATGGCCGGGAAAACCCGCCGCTCCGCCGGCAGAACCGCCAGCAGGCCGAGGGCGAGCAGGCCCGCGGCGCCGAGAAGGGCGAAATCATCGACGCCGCGCGGAAATCCCAAGGTCGCCCGCGCCATTCCCGCGACGCCCTCGGCGAAGATCGCCGGGCTCAGCGGAACCATGGCCCCGACCTGAAAATCCGGCGCCAGCGCGCCATAGGCGAAGCAGAACAGAGCCGGAAGGCTGGCGAGCCCGGCGACCGCCCCTATGGCGACCGCCCGGCCGAGAGTGCTGCGGCGAAAGCGCAACATCGCCGTCAGCGCCAGCGCGGCGCTCGCCTCGATCATGGTGAGATGGGAGAAGGTCCCGAAACCGATCGCCGCCGCCAGCGCCAGCAGACGGCGCCAGGAGGCGCCCTCGACCAGAATGGCGTCCACGAGACCATAGGCCAGCAGCACGGCGAGCGTCATGCCGGCATAGCCGCGCGCCTCCGAGCCGTAATGGACAAAGAAATAGGAGGTCGCGAAGACGAAAGCCGCGATGAGGCCGGCGGTCGCGCAATAGCGGCGGCTCGCGGCCGCGGCGGCGGGAATGGCCAGCGTCCCGAACGCGACCGCCGCCAATCGCATCAGCGGAACCGAGGCGTTTGGGCCGATGAGATAGAGCCAGGCGGAATTGGCGACGTGATTATTGTCGTGATGCAGGCCGATGAAGACATCGCCGAAGGAATGCGCCCGCTCGAGCAGGTTCAGCGTCCAGATTTCATCGAGCCAGAGATCGCCCTGCGCGGCGTAGAGGCGCAGCGCCGCGCCGAGCAGGGTAAGGGCGATGAGGGCGTAACGGAAGGCACCGAGGCCCCCTCCCTCACCCTCTACCGCTTCGCGAGAGAGGGGAACGGCGACGTTACGCGAAACGTCGATGACGCGCGGAATCTGCTCCCTCTCCCGCAAAGCGGGGGAGGGTTGGGGAGGGGGCGCGGAGAGATCCACGATGGCTCGCAAAATCGGAAAGTGAGTGTGAGCGTGATGGCTCGCCCTCATTCAACGCAATATCGTCTCTCGGTTTCGGCCGATCAGCGCGGCTATCGCTCCCTCTCCCCGCTCGCGGGGAGAGGG
>NZ_LUUM01000253.1:0-68062 GCF_001644125.1 Methylosinus sp. R-45379 | reverse complement strand
CTCTCAGTGGAAATCAACACTCCGTAGACAAAATTTGCGACACAACCTTTTTCGACGTTCTGCACCCGTTGAACCCTGCGACGAGGTTCAGATAATTGTCGAGCAGCTTCAAACCATGCTCGGTCAGAACGGATTCCGGATGGAATTGCAGCCCCCAGATCGGCAATTCGGCGTGCTCTAGCGCCATGATCTCGCCGTCGCGTCCGTCAGTGCAATGCTCGCGCGCCCTGACGACGATGCAATCGGGCAGATCGTCGACGACGAGCGAATGATAGCGGCCGACCGCGAAGCCTTGCGGTATCCGGTGAAAGAGCCCGCAGCCATCGTGCGTCACCTTCGAGACTTTTCCGTGAACGACTTCTGAGGCTCGTCGAATAGAGCCGCCGAACGCCACCGAAATGCATTGATGTCCAAGGCAGACGCCGAGCATCGGCAACCCGCCGGCGAAGCGGCGGATCGCCGCCACGGACACGCCGGCCTGGCTCGGCGTGCAGGGGCCCGGAGAAATGATGAGAGACTCCGGCTTCAACTCGGCGATCTCGTCGAGCGAGATCTGGTCACTGCGACGAACGACGATCGAAGCGCCGAGGATGCCGAAAGATTGAACGATGTTGTAGGTGAAGGAGTCGTAATTATCGATCATGAGGTGCATTCGCAGTTATCCTCGAGTCTGCCGAGACCGTCCGGCGGCTCGGGAACTGCGCGCTTCGCGCGGGACATCGAATCGCCTCGGCGAGCGCGGCTGCCGTCGTGAGCAGCCGGCCTTTCTCGATCGTCTCCTGCCATTCCCGCTGCGGAACGGAATCATGGACGATGCCTGCGCCGGCCTGCATTTGCAGCACGCCGTCCTTCAGCACGGCCGTGCGAATGGCGATCGCGAAGTCGGCGTCGCCGTCCCAGCCGAGATATCCGATCGCGCCGCCATAGACTCCGCGACCGCAAGGCTCCAACTCGTCGATGATCTCCAGCGCCCGGATCTTCGGAGCGCCGCTCAGCGTGCCGGCCGGAAAAGCGCTTCGCAGCACGTCGACGCCGTCGAGCTGGCGAATCGCCCTTCCGATCACGGTGGAAACCAGATGCATCACATGAGAATAGCGCTCGACGACGAGCTTGGAGGCGACCTCGACGCTGCCGACCTCGCAGACGCGGCCGAGATCGTTGCGCGCGAGGTCGACCAGCATCATATGCTCGGCATTTTCCTTCGGGTCTGCGCGCAGCTCGACCTCGAGCCTCAGATCTTCGACCGCATCCGCCCCGCGCCGCCGCGTTCCGGCCATGGGGCGACTGACGACGGCGCCGTCGCGGAGACGGAACAGCGTCTCCGGCGACACGCCGACGACCCGAGCGTCGCCGAGCGTCAGCAAATAGCTGTAAGGGCCGCCGCAAACGCTCGTCAGAGCGCGGTAATAGTCGATGCCCTCGCATCGCAGCTGTCTCGTCGAGCGCTGTGACAGCACCACCTGCATGATGTCGCCATCGGCGATATAGTCTCGCGCCTTCTCCGTCGCCGCCTCGAAAAGCTGTTGTGGAAAGACATAGGTCGGATCATTCGGCTGTCGTCGATCGCCCTCCGGCGCGATCGCTTCGTCCTCGAAGTCGACGCTCTCCAGGCGCTGACACAGCTCGTCGATCCGCGCCAGCCCTTCGTCTCGTCGACGGGCGATCTCGCTTCGCGGGAGGCCGCCGATCGCAAGGTCGATGACGATCTCGACATGGCGGCTCGAATGATCGAACACGATCGCGTTCTCGGCGATCAGAAGTGCGATTTCCGGAAGCTCGTAGGGCTTCGGCTTTCTCGGGCGACGGTCGAGACGCGGCTCGATCATCCGCGCCGTCTCGAATCCGAAGTAGCCGAAGAGTCCGCCGCAAAATTCCGGCGACCCGGCGATCCGCGGCGCCCGCCGGCTCGCCAGGAGCCGTTGCAGCAGAGCGAGCGGATCTGCGTCGCTCGTCTCCTCGAGGACAGTGTCCCCACGCCGTCTGACCAGACGCTTGCCGTCGACTTCGATACGTTCGCTGCATTCGAGCCCGATCACCGACATGCGTGGCGACCATGTCTCGCCGTCGTCTCCGATGCGCTCGCGCGTCTCGAACAGGAAATGATCGCGACTATGCGCGAGAGCTCGGTAGATCGCCGATGGCGCCGCTCTCGGCAGCGGCAGGCGCCGCGACAACGGCGCCCGCGCGTAGCCTGCCGCGGCATAGGATGTGAGACTATCGACGTCGAGCATGGCTATACGCCCTCCCTGACCAGCGCGCTCGCCTCATTCGCGAAGGCCGCGTTCGCCCGCTCGCTCAATGCGCGGCGATCGAGCTTGCCATTGCTCGACAGGGGCGGCGCCCCGCCGAAAGACAAGTAGAGCGCGGGACATTGATAGCTGTCGTAATTGGCGCGAAGCAGCGAGGCGACGCGCTCGGCGGCCGCGTCGAGCGAAGAGCCTTCGGCCCGCAGGAACAGGACTGGCCGCAGTTCCCCGTCGCCGCCGCGGCCGGGAGCCAGAACGACCTCGTCGAGATCCGGAAGATGTCGCGCGACGAACGCCTCGATATCGCCGGGAATGATCCAGCGCCCGTACACCTTGAAGCGATCATCCTCGCGACCATGGAAGTGAAGGCGGCCGGACGCATCCTGGCTGAAGAGATCGCCGGTGCGGAACCAGCCTATTCCGAAGCGAGGATCGTCGAAGCGCTGGACGGTCTCGGCGGACCGGCTCCAATAGCCGAGCGCGCGCGCCGAGGATTGCACGAGCAGGACGCCGATCTCGCCCGGCGCCACGACACGCTCGTCGGCGTCGACGATGACCGATCGCCAGTCGCCGACCATGCCGCCGAGACCGTCCATGGCGGCTGAGTCGGGATAGGTGGTGGCGAAGATATGGAAGAGCTCCGTCGCGCCGATGCTGTCGTGAACGGGCAGGCCGAAATGCGCGCGCCAGGCCGATCGAATGCGCGCGGACAAGGGAGCGCCGGCGGACAATGCGAGACGAAGCGCGCAATGCGGCCGGTCGGCCGCGAGCAGCATTCGAAAGACCGTCGGCACTGCGAATAGCGCCGTGACGCAATGGCGCGTCAGATTCTCCATCACGGTCTCCCGTGTCGGCCAGCGCGGGTCGAGCACGGCGGTCGCGCCGACATAGAGGGGAAAGAACAGGCTGTTGCCCATTCCGTAGCCGAAGAACGTCTTCGACACGGAATAGATCACATCCTCCGATGTCAGGCCGAGGCGTCGCGCCGCAAGCTGCTCGCAGGCGGCGAGCGCTCCGCGGCTCGAATGCGCGACGCCCTTCGGGCGCCCCGTCGTGGTGCCCGACGTATACTGAATGAGCGCTGTCTGCTCGACGTCGCGATATACGAAGTCGCGCCAATTCGGGTCGGCTTCGGCCGGTCGCCAATCGATATGGCCGCGCTCGCCGGGGGCGGCGACGAGCGCGCGCGTGCGTCCGCCCGTCGACCAACAGGCCGCTTCGAGTGTGTCGAGGTAGGCGGGCTTGCAGAACGCCAGAACGGGCGCGCAGTCGTTCAGCACCTCGACTGAGGATCTGGCGTCGAGCTTCGGATTGAAGACGACGGGGATCGCCCCGATCGCGAGGCCGGCGTAGAAGATCGTCGCCAGCTCGAAGCCGTCGTCGAGCGCGATGAAGATGCGGTCGCCGGCGCGCGCGCCGAGCAAGGTCAAAGCCGATGCTGCGCGGCGCATTTCCCGATCGAGCTCCGCGTAGCTCAATTCGCCCTGTGGGCCGACGAAGCAGGGCTTGCGGCATTCGTGCTTCTCCGCGACCAGGCGGGCCGCGAGATTGATCCATGGCGACGTGGCGGCGACCGCGGGCGACGCCGCGGCTTCATGGCCCGCTTCGGCGCTCGGACGCGAATATTGAGCGAGAGTCATTGCGGTTCTCCGACGATATGCGCAAGCGGAGCCGATCGGCCGAATCCACCGACCGTGCGTTTCCGATGTCGAGGCGATGCGCGTCGTGGTTTGCTTACTCGGCGGCCGGCGCGAGTTCTTCCCGCAGCGCGATCGAGCCGAGATTTTGCAGCAGGGGCGCGTTCTCGCACGCGACGTAGACGCATTCGATCGCGCCCGTGTTCACGTGCTGATGGGCCGCCCAGACGGGAACATAGACCGCGTCTCCGGCCTTCCAGTCGACGACGCGCGAACCGATGCGGGAAAATCCCTGCCCGGCGATCACATAGATGACGGTCTCGTAGTTGTGACGATGCATGCGCGTCGATTGCGACGGATCGAGACGTCCGATCGTCATGCTGATCGTGTGCGTGGGCAAATCCACGATATGCACCTTGTGATTGCGCTCGTCCGAGAAGCGTGACGATCCGGAATCCTGCTCCGCGATCACCGAGGCATGTCTCAGACGTTCGTGCGCTTGCGCAGACAGCTTCGGGGGGACGCGCCAGAAGTCGGCCGAGGACGAGCGGCCGATCGTCCCGGCAGGCTCATCCGCCGCGGCGCCGCTCTGGATCTCGTTCCAGATCGCGTCGAACATCTCGGCGCGCCGGTCGATCACCTCGCGCCCGACGGACCTCGCCCGCGCATGGGCGGACGGCCGATTCGAGGTCAGTCTTTCGAGAATAGCGAATATGGCGAGCGCATGCCCTTCGTCCTCGGCGATGTGCAACCGGAAAAATTCGAGCGTATCGTCGTCGAAGCCCTGCGCCGTTAGAGCGTCGGCGATCGGGCTGTAGAGCAGAGGCACGATCGACTCCGCGCCGAGGCCGAGCGCGGCGAGACCGTCGAGAGGATCGACCGAGCGGCAATGGCGCAACATCGTCTCGATGAGCGCGTTCGTTTGCGGAAGCGGCGTAGCCTTGTGTGTCTCGGCGCCGATCGATCGAAGCGAGCGCTGCAGCAGCTCGGCGTGAGTCAGCTCGCTTCCGCCCTCCACGCCGAGTTCCTCCAGCAGATTCTCGGTGAGGCTGCGGACGTCGTCGAAGCTCGACAGGCGGCTGATTAGAGCCGTCAGATAGCGCGTGAAGTGTCGCGAATAGAGATGGTGCTGAACGAGCAGGATGCGCAGGCCGCGAAGATCGATCTCTCCGGCGCGCAGCGCGACGAGCAGCCGATGCTCGGTCAGGCTCTGAAGGTCGTCGGCCTCGAGCCATCCGGACCATATCGGCGCGGGTCTCGTTGCGCGGTCGTGGGAGCGCTCGATGACGATGTCGACGTCGATCTGTGTCATGTCGTGAAGCCTCCAAATGATATGTGACGATGTCGTTTCCGAGCCGCGCCGGCCAGTCGAACCGCTTCGCGGGCATACGCCCTCAGCGTCGAACCCGCTGGCGCGGCGCCTCTGCGAGCATTTATGCTCGGTGTCGTTCGAGGTTTTACTATATCTGCGAAGTGAAATCTAAATTCTTCACGTCGCATTTACTAATACAGGCTCTGCTCTGCGTATAGAGACATGAATGAGTTTTTCAACTAGGCCAAGTTCTCTGAGGCGATCGATATGCGTGATAATACGGATATCTGGGCCGCGCATTCTTGGTCCAATCGATTTGAAGCGTCTTGGCCATATACCTAGGCGCTGGCGGCTGCGATGCTCATGCGTAAAATGCGGAGGCAGCATGTGTCGCATGTCGAAAATGCGCGGGCGGCGCAGGTGGCAGGCTCTGGGCCTCATGGCCTGCGTCATGGGCGCCGGGTCGCTCGTCGGCTCTCCCGATCGATTGTTTTCGTCGTCGTCGAAGCCTGCCGGGGCTCCTGCGGAGGCGGCGCCTCCAGTGGTGACGGTCGCCGCGCCCGTCGCTCGCGAGGTGGTGGATTGGATCACGCAAACGGGGCGCTTGCGGGCGGTCGACCGTGTGGAGCTGATCGCGCGCGTCGGCGGCTATTTGACGGAGATTCGGGCGAAGGACGGTCAGATGGTTCGCAAGGGCGACCTCCTCTTCGCCATCGATCCGCGGCCGTTCCAGATTCAGCTCCGAAAGGCGAGCGCGCAACGCAAGATCGCCTCTTCGCAGCTCGATCTCGCGAGAAAGAAGATCGAGAGGAGCTCGGCTCTTCGGCGCACACATTATATCTCCGAGGAGGAGCATGATCTGCGCCTGCAGCAATTGAGGGATGCGGAAGGCGCCGTGGAGCAGGCCGAAGCGGCGGTGGAGGCCGCGCAACTCGACTTGGAGTTCAGCCGCGTCACGGCGCCCTTCGACGGCCGCATCGGAGCGCGGCGGGTGTCGATAGGAGATTTCGTCAATAGCGGCGGGGCCGAGGCCACGCCTCTGGCGACCATCGTGTCGCTCGATCCGATCTATCTGGAATTCGATCTGAGCGAAGCGGATTATGTCGCTTATCTACGCTCCGCCGAGAGCCGGCTCGATCCCCTCGCGGAGATCGAGGTCCGCGCCCGCCTGATCGACGAATCCGAATGGAGTCGGTTGGGCCATCTCGTTTTCGTCGACAACAGCCTCGATCGGAACACGGGCACTATTCGCATGCGCGCGACCCTCGACAATCGCGACCATTCGCTCACGCCGGGCCAGTTCGCGCGAGTCCGCCTGCCCGCTTCGAGGCCGCATTCCGTCATGCTGGTCTCGGACTCTTCCCTATCGGCCGATCAGGCGGGAAAGACCGTGCTCGTGGTCGAGGAGGGAGGAAAGGTCGTCGGCAAAAAGGTGGAGACCGGACCGCTCGTCGACGGCCTGCGGGTCATTCGCCGCGGGCTCGACGCGAGCGATCGCGTTATCGTCGAAGGACCCAGCCGCAGCCGGCCAGGCAACAGAGTCAGCGTTCGGGACGGGCGGATCGAAGCGACCGCGCATTGAGCAGAGTGTGATGACTTTCTCTCATTTCTTCGTCGAGCGGCCAATTTTTGCGATCGTGCTCGCCACTATGGTCACGATCGCCGGGACGATCGGCTATTTCCGGCTGCCCGTCACGCAATATCCCGACATCGTCCCTCCGACGATTCAGGTCAATGCGAGCTTTCCCGGCGCGTCCGCGGAAGTCGTCGGCGAAACTGTCGCGACTTTGCTGGAGGAGCAGATCAACGGCGTCGAAAATATGATGTACATGAACAGCCAGTCGACCGGAGACGGCCGGCTGACGACGACCATCACGTTCAGATTGGGGACCAATCTCGAAATCGCTCAGACGCAGGTTCAAAATCGGCTGGCGCCGGCGCTCGCGCGTCTTCCAGAAGAGGTGCGTCGGCTCGGCGTGACGGTGAAGAAGGTTTCGCCGGACATGCTGATGGTCATCCATCTCTTCTCGCCGAGCGGCGCGCTCGATCGCTTCGCGATCTCGAATTATGCGGCTCTGCAGATAAGAGACGTCCTCGTCCAGATCGAGGGCGTGGGCGAGGTCCAGCTTTTCGGGGGACGGAGACTGGCGATGCGCGTCTGGCTCGATCCGGACAAGATCGCGGCTCGCGACATGCTCGCGAGCGAGGTCGTCGCTGCGATCAGGGCGCAAAATCTGCAGACGTCGGCCGGGCTGCTCAACGGACCTCCGACCAGTTCGCCGAGCGCATTCCAGATCAATGTCGAAGCGACCGGTCGGCTCGTCGAGCCGCGACAATTCGAGGACATCGTCGTCAAGAGCGACGGCGCCGGGCGCATCACGCGTCTCGGGGATGTCGCGCGCGTCGAGCTCGCGGCGCAGGACTACAGCACGACCGCCTATCTCGATCATCTCGAGTCGGTGCCGCTTTGGATATTCCAGCAGCCCGGCGCCAATGCGCTCGCCACCGTCGATCGGCTGAAAGCGAAGATGAAAGCGCTATCGGCCTCCTTTCCGGACGGGCTCGGATATTCGATCGTCTATGATCCGACCGAATACATCCGGCAATCGATTCGCGAGGTTCTGAAGACGATCGCGGAAGCCGCGGGGCTGGTGACGCTGATCGTAATCGTCTTCCTTCGGAGCTGGCGCACGTCGCTCATCCCGATCGTGGCGATTCCGATATCGCTCATCGGCGCGCTCGCGATTCTGTCGGCGGTCGGCTATTCGCTCAATAATTTGTCGCTGTTCGGGCTCGTGCTCGCGGTCGGTATCGTCGTCGACGATGCGATCGTCGTCGTCGAGAACGCGGAGCGCCACATCGCTCGCGGGCTCACGCCGAGGGAGGCCGCGCATCACACGATCGACGAGGTCGGCGGCGCGCTCGTCGCGATCGCGCTGACGCTGACAGCGGTCTTTCTGCCGACGTTCTTGATGTCGGGGATATATGGGCAGTTCTTCCGCCAGTTCGCGGTCACCATCGCCGCATCGACCTTGATCTCTCTGCTCGTCTCGCTCGTTCTCAGCCCGGCGCTCTGCGCGCTGCTGCTCGAGGCGCGCGTCGCGTCTCCCCGGGCGCCCGCCGTGTCGTCTCGCCGGATGCTCGAGCGCATGTCCTCGCGTTTCGACAGCGGGTTCGACGCAATGTCGTCCGTCTACCGACGGATCACGGAACGGATGGCGCAATCGGCGCGTCCGACGCTGGCGATCTATCTCGCGCTCATCGGCCTCACCGCGTGGAAGTTCGGCGGCGCGCCGACCGGCTTCATTCCCGATCAGGATCAGGGATATCTGATCACACTCGTGCAATTGCCGCCCGGTTCGACTCTGGACCGGACGGACGCCGTCATGCGCGAGGCGACGCGGATCATCGGCGGCGTTCCGGGCGTTCGCCACGGCGCGCCCTATGTCGGGCTCGACGGCGCCACCTATACGTTTCCCCCGAACGCCGGCGCGATCTTCGTGGTGCTCGAGCCGTTCGAGGAGCGCCTGGCGAGAGGTCGCGACACGAACAAGATATTGGAGGATCTACGCCTGCGGCTGTCCAAGATCGACGGCGCGTTCATCGTCACCATTCCGCCGGCGCCCGTTCCCGGTCTCGGCGCGGCCGGCGGATTCAAGATGATGGTTCGAGACAAAGAGGGGCATGGCCTCGTAGCGCTCGCCGCAGCGGCGAGAGACCTCGCCGCCGCCGCCGATCGAAGCTCCGAGTTGGCCGACGTCTTCTCGCTGTTCGACACGCGCACGCCGAAGATCTTCGTGGATATCGATCGTAAGCGGTCGGAGATGGTCGGCGTGCCGGCGGACGCCGTCGCGGACACGCTGCAGATTTATCTCGGCTCGGTCTATGTCAATGATTTCAACTATCTCGGCCGAACGTTTCCGGTCGTCGCGCAGGCCGATTCGCCGTTCCGGACAGACAGCGCCGATATCGGTCGGCTGAAGGCGCGCAACAAGGGCGGCTCGATGGTTCCGCTCGGCTCGATCGTCGAGGTGCGCGAGACGACCGGGCCTTATCGCGTGGCGCGTTACGATCTCTATCCCGCCGCGGAGATTCTCGGCGGCGCGGCCAAAGGCGTTTCGTCGAGCCGGGCGCTGCTCGCCATGGAGACGTTGGCGCGGGAGCGCCTCCCTGCCGGCTTCGACTTCGAATGGACCGATCTCTCCTATCAGCAGAAGAAGGATGGCGATACGACGCTTCTGGTGTTCGCGGCGTCGGCGCTGTTCGCTTTCCTGACGCTCGCCGCGCTGTATGAGAGCTGGACGTTTCCGCTGGCGATCATGTTGATCGCGCCGATGTGCCTTCTGGCGGCGCTGACAGGGCTCGAGCTGTGGCAGATCGACGTCGACATATTGGCGCAGATCGGTTTCGTCGTCCTGGTGGGACTCGCCGCGAAAAACGCCATTTTGATCGTCGAATTCGCGCGACGGGCCGAGGCGGAAGGCGTCGAGGCGCATGTCGCCGCGGCCCAGGCGGCGGGAATGAGGCTGCGGCCGATCCTCATGACCTCTGCGGCTTTCGTCCTCGGCGTGCTGCCCTTGGCCTTCGCGACCGGCGCCGGCGCGGAAATGCGTCAGTCGCTCGGCGTGACCGTGTTCGCCGGCATGATCGGGGTGACATTGTTCGGCTTGATCTTCACGCCGCTCTTTTATGTGGCGATCGGCAGGCGGCGCCCGCGCGCTGGCGTCGGCGGAGATCGCGTGGAGACATGTTGAGGCGGCGGAGCCATGCCCGCCGCGCGGTCGATGGCCGCTCAATTCGCTTCCTGCGGCGCTGCGCGCTCGATCCCGATCGGCGGGAGATCGGACAATGCGTTCTCCAGACGGCGGGAGGCCGAGAGCGCGGACGTTTCGGGCACATTGGCGAAGGCGAGGAGCAGGCCGCGGTCGCTGGCTCGCGTCAGCGAGAGCGACGACAGGGCGACGACCGACAATCCCTTGTGGGCGCAGGCCTCCGCCGCCGCGACGTCGTCGAAGCTCGGCCCGAAGCGAATGATGATGTGCAGTCCGCCCATCTGCAGGTCGACGGATATCCGGTCCTCGAAAACGATCTCCAACGCGCGCGCCAGCGCGGCTCGCCGCGATGCATAGAGCGAGCGCATGCGATGGAGATGGCGCGCGAAATGCCCTTCCGTCAGAAAATCGGCGACGACGGCCTGCTCGAGCGGCGAGCGACCTGCGTCGTTCAGGCTGATCGACCGGAGGAACGGCCCGACGAGCTCGTCGGGCGCGACCAGATATCCGAGGCGGAGCGAGGGAAACAGGACCTTGCTGAAAGTGCCGGTATAGATCACGCGATCCTCGCGGTCTGCGCTCTTGAGCGCCGGCAGCGGCTGTCCGACATAGCGGAACTCGCTGTCATAATCGTCCTCGATGATCCAGGCGCGCTGGCGGGCGGCCCAGGCGAGCAAAGCGCCGCGCCGCGCGAAGGACAGTGAGACGCTCAGCGGGCTCTGATGTGCCGGAGTCACCAAAGCGAAGCGCGCATTAGGCGCTATCTTTATGGCGTCTTCCACTCTCATACCGTCGTTGTCGACGGGAACGGGGACGATCGAGGCTCCCATCCCCTCCAAAAGCTGTCTCGCCTTGTGATATCCCGGATCCTCGAACCAGATCTTGTCGCCCGGCCGCATCATCATCTCGGCGATCAGATGGAGCGCGGCCTGATAGCCGCCCGTGATAATCACCTGGCCCGGCGAGCAGGCAATCCCGCGTGAGATGCCCAGATAGGCGCTGATCGCATACCGCAGCGCCGGCAGGCCGGCGATGTCGGGATAGACCATCGACGCGGCGTGGATGCGTCGCGCGCGGCGGGCGCACAGGCGAGACCAGAGCGCCCGCGGAAAGACGTCGACCGCGGGAAGCCCCATCTGGAAAGGGAGTGGGGAACTGGCGGCGCCGTCGAAAGCGTCCGTCCATTCGGTCTTGCCGGCGTCGGCCCGATTGGATGAGGCGTTGGCGACCGTGGCCAAGGGCGAAACGATCGTTCCTCCGGCGCCTCGGCAAACGACATATCCTTCTCCTGAAAGGAGGCGATAGGCGGTGTCCACGGTTCCGCGAGCAATGTTCAATTGTCCAGCGAGCGCTCGCGAGGAGGGAAGCTTGGCGCCGACCGCGAGGCTTCCGGACAAAATCGCTAATCTTATGCGTTCGTAGATCTGCCGGTAGACGCTCTCGCGATCCGAGCGATCGACGACGAATTCGAAAATCGGCCCCATATCGTTCATAGCTTGGACTACCTCGATCGAGATGTCTTGGCTCAAGACAAATGCGCCGACGCATTTAAAGTCTACGTCGGCTCATCGAGCAGCAGTGACATTAGAAAGACAAATCATGTCCGCAAAACGTCTCATCCCATCGGAAGTGTCACAGGAAATTTATCGTTCTGTCGCAAATATAGACGCGCTGATCCGCAAATCTGGATTTGAAAGCGATTTGATCGAGCTCGTCAAGGTTCGGGCGTCCCAGATCAACGGCTGTGCTTTCTGTCTCGACATTCATACCCGCGACGCACGCAAGAGCGGCGTGAGCGAGCAGAAATTGTACGTGCTCGCCGCATGGGAGGAGTGCGATCTCTTTTCGCCTCGCGAGCGAGCGGCCCTCGGATGGACGGATGCGCTGACGCTGGTCGCGACAACCCATGCCGATGATCGACACTATGAACCATTGGTCGCGGCGTTCAACGAGAAAGAGATCGTCGACCTGACCTTCCTCATCGGGCTCATCAATCTCTGGAATCGTCTCGCGATCGGGATGCGGTATGTCGTTGCGCCCGAGCCGGAGACGAGGACGTGACGGCCCTCGAGTTCCACGACGTCGCCGTCGGCGACGAGGCATGCCTCCGGCTGATGCGGGAATTGCGGCCGCATCTCGGGGAATGGGCCGCCTTCCAAGCCCAGATGGCGCGCCAGCAGAGCGGTGGCTACCGCCTGTGCGGAGCCTTTCGAGGCGACGCGCTGGTCGGTCTGGCGGGGTATCACTTGCGGGAGAATTTCGTCTACGGCCGCCATGCGCATATCGAGGATCTGGTGATCGCGGAGGCCGATCGCGGCAGGGGAATCGGGAGGGCGCTGATCGACTCCGTCGGCGGCGTCGCCGCGCGCGGCCTCTGCTCCAGTCTCGTTCTCGAGACGGGCAGCGCCAACCGCGCGGCGCAGGATTTCTACGCTCGGTGCGGTTTCGCCACGGTCGCCTTTCATCTGACGAGACGCGTCGGCGAGCAATGACGCTCGCTTCGCCGATGATGTCCATCGCCGCTCTTTTTTCTCTGTCGATCGTTCGACCTCGGGAGTTATGAAAATGACGGCTTCCGCTCCATCCCTCAGGGACACTCTGCTGCGCTATGTCTTGAACGATCCGACCGCCGGCGGCGGCAATTTCATCTATCGATTGAACGCCGCCGTTCCGAGAGAAGCGCAGCGGAGCGCGGTGGCGCTGCTCGGCGGGGAGGCGGGGCGGGATGTCGAGCTGACGATCGGCGATATCGTCGACGCCACCGATCGTCTCGCGGCGGCCTATGCGCAGGAGGGGATACGGCCGAGGGAGGTCGTCAGCCTCCTGCTGGACGACAGTTTCGACTATTTTCTCCATTTCGTCGCGCTGACGAGCATCGGCGCCACGGCGTCGCTCGTCAACAGCGGGCTCGATCTCGACACGGTGCGGGGATTCATCGGAATCGTCCGGCCTCGCCTGCTGGTGGTCGAGTCCCGACGTCATGCGACCAACCGCGACGCCTTCGACGTCATCGCCGGGGAATCGCGGGCGATCTCCGTCGACGCTCTCGTCGCGGATCCCGCTCGCGAGCGGCCGCCGCTCTATGAGCATGAGGACGACGACGTCATCATGCTCGGCCACACGTCTGGAACGACGGGTCTGCCGAAAGCGGTGATCTTTACTCACGAATCGATGTTCCACGGCGTGAGGCAGCAGGTCGAGCGTCAACTCGGCAGCCATGTCCTCTCCGCTCTGCCGCATTCACATGGCGCGGCGATTTCGCTTCTCATGCTGTCGCTGACGCGCGGGGCGCGCGTCTCCATCCTCGGGCGCAAGGAGCCCGCGTCGATGCTCGAGGCGATCGAGCGGATCGGGCCCGATGTCGTCATCGCCTTTCCCAAGATATTCGTCGATCTTTGCCGCGAGAGCTTCGAGGGCCGAGATCTCGGCTCCGTGCAATATTGGATCGCCACTGGCGACGCCAATCATGAGCGGCACATACGCAAGCTCGTGGCGCAGGGGCATCACATCGACTCCGAAGGCAGGCGCAAAGCCGGATCGTTCTTCGTAGACAATGTCGGCTCTTCGGAGTTCGCCTTTGCGGCGTTCCGCAATGTTCACGGACAGGAGAACGATCGTTACGATCGCTGCGTCGGCCGGCCTTTTCCCTGGGTGGAGACCGCGGTGTTCGACGAACATGACCGTCGCCTGCCCGCCGGCCGCGTCGGCCGCCTCGGCGTCAAATCGAAATCCGTGACCAAGGGGTATTGGAACAATCACACGCTCACGGAGCTCAACAAGATCGCCGGCTATTGGCTCACCGGCGATCTCGTCTTCACCGACGAGGAGGGCCTGTTCTATCACGTCGATCGCACGAGCGACGTCATCGTCACGAAATCGGGGGTCCTGTACAGCTGCCAGGCCGAGGAACTGCTTCTCAAGCACCTTCCAGAGCTGTTCGACGTCAGCCTCATCCTGCGATCGGAGGCCGGATCGGAGCGCGTCACGGCCCTCGTCGAATTGTCGGAAGACGCAGCTTCGGCGGATGCGAGCACGCTGCTCGTCGAGATGAACCGACTCTTCGCGCAGCGCGGCTGGCCTTCGATCGACGAGCTCGAAATTCAATCCGCGCATGAGCATGTCGGCGCGACCGGAAAGAAGCTGAAGAGAGTGTTGCGGTCCATTCCGGCCGGCCGGGCGCCGGAGGCGCGCCGGACATGCGACGAGAGCCGGCTTTCGGTCGAGGAGCGCGCGCTATGAGCCGGCTGTGCCTCGTCACGGGGGCCAATCGCGGAATCGGCTTCGAGATCGCTCGCTCGCTGGCTTCGCGCGGCCATCGCGTGCTGATCGGCGCGCGGCGGCAGTCGGACGGCGCGCAGGCCGCGGAGGCGCTGAGGAAGCTCGGCCTCGACATCGAGGCGATCAGGCTCGACGTCACTGAGCCCGAATCGGTGAGCGAGGCATCGCGCGAGATCGAGCGCAGAGAGGGGCGCCTCGATATTCTGATCAACAACGCCGGCATATTGATCGATTCGACGAAGCGTCCGGACGATATCTCGCTCGACGAGTTCCGGCGAACGATCGACACGAATCTCGTCGGGCCGTTTCTCGTGACGAAGGCGTTCGCGCCGCTGCTCTTGCGCTCCGACGACGCCAGGATCGTGAACATCTCCACCGACTTGGCCGCGCTCGGCCAAGCCTCGAACTCGGACTCTCCGTTCGACGCCGTCCTCGCGCCGAGCTATCGAGTATCCAAGGCGGCCCTGAACATGCTCGCGCTGACATGGGCGAAGCGCCTGCGCGACACTAATGTCTCCGTCAGCGTGTGCAGCCCCGGCTGGTGCCGCACGGGCCTCGATTCCCTCATCGACTCGTCCAAGGCGCCCTACAGCGCCGAGGAAGGCGCAGACACGGCGGTGTGGCTGGCGCTTGACGTCGAGCGATCGGCGCAGCACGGAAGGTTTTTCGCGAAGCGGCGGGAGATCGCGTGGTAGGCCGCCGTATCGAGGGCGGAAAAAGCGATCGGTGATCGCAGGCGCGGACGAAAGTGAATCGAGTTCGATTTCAGAGAAGGAAATTGTCCATGCTCAATGTCGCACCCGCTAGAGCGCCGGATTCGGCTTCCCTGGACCAGAATGTCGCGGACGAGCTGGTCGAGCGGGCTCGAGACGCTCAGAACGCCATCGACGCGCTCGACGACGCGCGACTGGACAAGGTCGTCCGCGCGATCGTCGGAGCCTTTTCCAAGGATGTCGAGGGCTGGGCCGAACGCGAGCTCGCCGTCACCCGAATCGGCAACCGAAAAGACAAGACTCACAAGCTCGGTCTCGTCCTGACCCGCGTCTTTCACAGCCTCCACGGCGTGAGGACCAGAGGCCGGATCGGCTACGATCAATCGCTCATCGAGTATGCGAGCCCCATCGGCGTGATCTTCGCCGTGGTCCCGCTCACCAATCCGGTTCCCAATTCGCTGTTCAAGGCGCTCCTCTGCATCAAGACGCGAAACGCGCTGATCGCGAGCTTTCCTCAGAAAGCCGATTCCGTCGGCGCGCAGGCGTTCGATCTGATCCGCGGCGTGCTCGCCGAGGAGGGGCTTCCGGCGGATCTCGTCCAGCGCTGCGCCGAGCCGTCGCATTCCCGCACGAAGCTTCTCATGAGCCATTCGGGCGTCGCTCTGGTTCTCGCCACCGGCGGCAGCCAATTGGTCGGCGCCGCCTACAGCTCCGGAACGCCGACGATCGGCGTCGGCCCCGGCAATGTCCCCGTTCTCGTCGCATCCTCGGCCGACGTCGGCCGCGCCGCCCGCGACATCGTCAAGGGCAAGGCCTATGACAATGGCATCGTCTGCGGCTCGGAAAGCAATATCGTCGTCGACGAGCGCGTTCGCGCGCCATTCCTCGAGGCGCTGACTGCGGCCGGGGCCGTCGTCGTCGAGGGCGATGCGCGCAGTCCGGTGATCGAGGCGCTGTTCGATCCGGAAACACGCCGGCTGCGTCGCGAGCTGCTCGGCGTCGACGGAGACGCTCTGGCCGCCGCCGCCGGCCTCGAGGCGACGCGTCGAGTCGCCTGCCTGGTCCTCGCCGTGGAGAGAGGCGAGTATCCATTCATCGCGCAGGAGAAGATGGCTCCCCTGCTCACCCTCTTCACAGCGGAGCAAGGGAGGGGCGTCGATGACGCGGCGGCGCTGTTATGGTCCGAGGGAGCCGGACACACGGCCGTCATTCATAGCTCGGACCCCGTGGAGATCGACGCATTCGCGACGGCGATGCCGGCGGGCCGCATCCTCGTCAACACCTCGGCGACGCACGGAATGCTGGGGGAGACCTCGGACCTCCCCGTGTCCTTCATGCAGGGTTCGGGAAGCTGGGGCGGCAATGGAACGACCGATCCGATCACGTGGCGTCATCTCGTCAACATCAAGCGGCTGGCTTTCGGCCGCGGCTGAGCATCCCCACTGACGCCCTTCGACCATCAAGGACGCGCTCAATGAAGAAGATCGTGTGCATCGGCGGCGGCCCCGCCGGTCTTTATTTCAGCATATTGTCGAAGCGGGCGCGGCCCGACGTCGACGTCGTCGTCATCGAGAGAGGAGCGCCGCGCCAGACCATCGGGTGGGGGCTGATCCTGAGCGAAGGGCTCCTCGATAGGCTCGTGCGCCAGGACCGGGCCAGCGGCGAGGCGATCCGCCGACAGATGTTGCCGTGGACGGGCATCAGCATCGAGCTGCCCGGCCGCTCGATCCGGTCGCGCGGCCATTCGTTTCTCAGTCTGAGCCGTGTCGGGCTCATCTCCGTTCTGCAAGAGCGCGCCGAGGAGCTCGGCGTCGAGCTCGTCTACGATCATGCCTTCGACGCCGAACGGGAGCCGCTGCCGGAGGCCGATCTCGTGGTCGTCTCGGAAGGCTCGCGGAGCAAGGTTCGAGATGCGCGCGCCGCCGATTTCGGCGTCACCGCCGAGGAGCGGCCCAACAAATATATCTGGCTCGGGGTCGCCAAGAGCATGGGCGATCAATTTCGCTTCATCTTCGAGGAGACGCCGGGCGGATATATCTGGGCGCATTGTTATCAATTCGAGGACGGCTATTCGACCTTCGTCGTCGAATGCGCCGAGACCGTCTGGCGCGCGCTCGGCTTCGACCGCTGCGGGCTCGAAGAGAGCGTCGAAGCCTGTAGGCGCATCTTCTCGCGGCAGCTCGAGGGCGCGACGATTCTCGCCGGCGACGGGCGGCGCAACACCTCGTCCTGGACGAATTTCAAGAAAATCGACTGCGCGAGATGGAGCGCGGGGAATATGGTTCTGCTCGGCAATGCGGCCCATAGCGCGCATTATTCGATCGGGTCCGGAACGCGCCTCGCTCTGGACGACGCCGCCGAGCTGTCGCGCGCGCTCACGCTGGACACGCTTCCGGTCCCGGAGGCGCTTGCCGCCTATGAGGCGAATCGCAAGGCGGCGGCCGCGCATCTCCACGACGCCGCGAACAGGTCCATGCGCTGGTTCGAGACGCTCCCGACCGAGCTGATCGCTCGCGGCCCCGATCGCTTCGCCTACGGCCTTCTCACGCGCTCCGGGCGGATCGGTGCGGCGGAGCTGCGTCGTCTCGATCCGGAATGGTTCGCCGAGTTCGAAGGCGGCGTCGAGACGCAGCTCATCGCTCGCGAAATGGAGCCGGCGCCCGGACGGACGCGCGCCGTATCGGTGGAGGTCGAGATATGATTTCGGCGAATTTCACATTGGCGGCGCGACTGGCGCTCGCGGCGGCTTTCCTTTCGGCTGTGGCCGACAGATGGGGCCTCTGGTCGATCATCGGCAGTCCAGGCGTCGACTGGGGCAGCATGGGAGGCTTCTATCCGGCGGTCGCCGCGCTCAATCCCTGGCTGCCGGCACATCTCGTGCCTGCGTTGGCCTGGGCGGCGACGCTCGTCGAGCTCGCTCTCGGAATCTTTCTGATCGTCGGCGTCTGGCTGCTGCCGGTCTATCTCGCGAGCGGCGTTCTGCTGACGATTTTCGGAGCGGCGATGGCCCTCTTCACGGGGCTCAAATTGCCGCTCAATTACAGCGTGTTCAGCGCGGCCGCCTGCGCCTTCCTGCTCTATGCGATCGAGAAGGCCGAAGCGGCCGGCCGAGCGCGCGCGCCGCACGAGCATGCGGCGGACGAGGCTCGATCGGCGCTCGAACAGCGAGCGCCGTGACGCTCGGGATGAAGTCTGGATTTCGTCAATGCTTATGTTCTCAAGGGTAATATTATCATGAGGATTGAGCCCATGAAGCCGCTTTTTGTACAAATAAAATGTTCGAAAGGGCAGACGTTCGACGTTTCGGAGAAGATCGTCGACCATCTGGAGGAAACCTCAGAGATATATTCGATTTCTGGTCAATTCGATCTGTTGGCGAAATTCTACCTGCGCGACGACGACGACGAAGGGTCTTTCGTCGTGAACAAGCTTCAGAAGATCGACGGCGTTTTGGACACTTATACATTCGTCGCTTTTCGACTGTTCCGGCTTTCGCCCGGCGCAAACTACAACGCGATGGGCGCCTTGTCGATTTCCGTCGAGATTTGACCCAGGATTTCCATTGAGAACTGATGGAGTGGATGCCCCCGCCGACGGCAGTATAGGCTTTTGGAGAAAGGTGACGCGAGGCCAGCTTCTGGCATTCCTGGGCATTGTGCCGCGTTGCATCGTGGCGATGGAAGCCTGCGCGACGGCGCACTATTGGGCGCGGGAGATCGATGCGCTGGGGTCCTCGGTTCGGCTGATTCCTCCGATCTACGTCAAGCCGCTCGTCGAGCGCTAGAAGAACGCCGCCGCCGATGTGGAGGCGATCGCGGAGGCGGCGGTGCGGCCGACCATGCGGTTCGTCTCCGCCAAGACCATCCGGCAGCAGGCCGGAGCGATGGTCTCTCGAACGCGCGACCTGTTCGTGCGTCAACGCACGCAGCTGATCAACGCCCTACGGGTCCATCTATCCGAGCATGGCGTTATGGGCTCTGTCCCGAATTTTTTTCTCGCGGGCCGGTTGGGGCTATGATCGCGGGGCTGGGGCAGGTGGAATAGAGGGGAAATGATGGAAGAGCGAGGCGTCGAAGTCGACCACTCCACGCTCAACCGCTGGGTCGTCAAGTTGCGCCTTTGCTGGAGAAACAGTTCCGTGCTCGCAAGCGCACGATTGGATCCAGCTGGCGTCTCGATGAGACCTACGTGAAAGTCAAAGGCTGCTGGAAATATCTGTATCGGGCCGTCGACAACGCAGGCGCGACAGTCGATTTTCTGTTGACCGCCAAGAGGGATCGCAAAGCCGCGTTGCGTTTCGGAATCGCAGCGATGCATGAGGTCGACGCCGGCTATGGCGATAGCCACATGTCGAAATCGCTCGAACCCGAGGATGGAACCCAAACGATGCTTGATCGCTCGAAGATCGAATTGGAGTCCGCGCGCCACCTCGATGCTGCGCGACAGCTCACGCGCCGCCCGATGGGAGCCTGATTGCCGTCGAGGTCGAATGGAAGGCCGGGTCGATGCGCATCGGGAGTTCACTCCATCTTCTTCGGATAGCCGATCGTCTGCGACAAAAGCACCTGATGGTCGTGGCTGAGCCCCAGCGCCTGCGCGATCGCCTCGCGATCGATCCAGGCGCGGATCACAGTGGCGAGGCCCGCGCTCGCCGCGAACAAATACACATTCTGCGAGATCGCGCCGGCCGCGACCGAGGCGAAGCTCTCGCGACCGGCACGAGCGCCATTCTCGCATGGTCGGCGACGAACACCAGATCGAGCGGCGCTTCGTCGACGAAATCCTGATAGCCGGTCACGCGCCTCATGTCGCTCGCTGCGACTAGCTCGAGGGCGTGCGTGGCGGCGACATAAAGATAAGCCCCAGAGGGCAGCGCGACATAGACGTCGATTTCCTGAGCGTCCAAAGCGGAGGGCGCAGTCCGTCCGCCTTCGGCTCTATTCACGCCGTCGGCGGCCCACAGCAGGTCGGACAAGAGCTGCAACGGCAGTTCGTCAGGCGCGAATTCCCGGGACGAACGCCGTTCGGCGAGCGCCTCCAACAATGGCATGCCGCCGTCCTTGTGTGGAGGGGGAAGCGCAATCTGCGCCGCTGCGGCGTCTCGCGCTGGTTTCGGACGCAACCGCCCCATCATGCCGAGCGCGAGCTTGGTAAGCGTGCTCATTGCGACGGCCTCCTCGTTTCATTCGCGCACGCTAGGCTCTATGACGTCGCTCCGGCAAGCCGAATTATGCGATCCGCTCGCGTCCGAGCCGAGGCGCCGTCCAATCGAAACTCTCGATGTCTCGAGCGCCGATATTGCGCGCGTCTGTCGCGGTAGGAGCAGCCGCGTCAGCTTCGTCACGGACGGGAGGAAGTGCGAGGCGCCGGCGCCGATCACGACACTCACCAGCCGCCGCCCAGCGAGCGATAGAGTTGGATCGTCATGGCGGATTGCGCCATCTGGGTTTCCAGCAAATCGTTCTCGCGCTCGAAGACGTCGAGCTCTGCATTCAGCACGTCTCCGAAAGTCTTACGTCCGCCTTCGTATAGCCCTCTCGATATTTGATGATTGCGTCGCGCGCCGACGAGCGCGACGTAAAGATGTTCGCTGCGGCGATCCAATCCGCGGCGTCTGCCATAGGCGTTCTCGACATCCTCGAGCGCATGCAGGACGGATTTGTCGTAATCGGCGACCGCCGCTTCGAGGCGCGCGTCACTCGCCGCTATATTGGCTTCGATGCGCCCGGCGGTGAAAATCGGCAAATGCGCGGTGAGGCCGACTAGGCCGCCCGTGCCTTGAAGTCCAGGGATTCCCTGAAAATGCAGCCGGCCGTCCTGGCCGAGGAATTCGATCTGGAAGCGCGGCAGCAGATCCGTCTTCGCGCTGGTCAGGCTGGCGACGCGTGCGCGCACGGCGTCGATGCGGGCGCGCACGTCGGGGCGACGCTCCAGCACCTCGCTCGGGAGCTGTCCTCGCGGAGGCAGCGGGATGAAGAAAGGCCCGGGCGCCGGCAGCGGGATGGGCGGCTCCGGCGGGCGGCCGGTCAAAACCGCGAGCCGGCGTTGTCGCGTCTCGAGCGCGGAAAGGAGATCCGGCCGCTTGCTTCGCTGGGTCTCCAATCGCTCGCGAACGAGCGTCACATCAAAGGCGAGCGCCTGTCCCGCCTGATAGCGAGCCTCCACATAGCGGAGAAGCTTGCCGAGAGTCTCGACGGAATGGTCGAGAACGAGAAGCCGTCGCTGCAGCCCTTTGGCGTCCTGATAGTTTTGGGCCGCCTCTGAGACGACGATCATTCGCGCGCCGTTCGATTGCTCCTCGACTCCGGCGGCGTTGGCGCGGGCGGCTTCGGCGTCATAGCTGCGGCCGCCGAAAATATCCGGCTCCCAGCTCGCCGCGAGGCCGCCGATATGGGCGTCGACGCGGCGCGCTTTGCCGGGGATGAAATCGACGACCGGATTGCGCCATTTCACATCCGCTTCCCACAGACCGGCGTCGGCGCCGAGCGTCGGATAGAGAGTCGATTCCGCGACTGTGACCAGTGCGCGCGCCTCCTCGACTCGCGCCTTCGCAATGCGCAGATCTGGGTTGCCGGCGAGCGCCTCGTCGATCAGGCGGTCGAGCAGCGGATCGCGCCAGACTGTCCACCAATGGGCGAGGTCAGGGGAAGCGGAGGGCGCGCCGATCGACGACGTCTCGTCGAATGACGACGGCGCCACGACGGTCGGCGACGGCGGCGTGACGTCGAGCTCGCGACAGCCGACGACGAGAAGGGACATGACGATGGCGGCGCGCTTCATCCCTGCCTCGCCAGCATGGAGCGGAAGCGCGACAGGGCCAGCGACAGAAACATCGCCCCCGAGGCGATCACCACCGCGATCTGCGGCCAGACCGTATCGAGCCCGGCGCTGCGATAGAGGACCGCCTGGGTCATCGAGACGAATTGCGTGGTCGGCGCGAATCTCACGATCGCCTGCACTGCCTCCGGCATGCTCTCGACCGGGGTCGCGGCGCCCGAGAGGAGATAGGCTATAGCGTAGACCGGGACAGAGAGCAGGCCGAATTGCGGCATCGTCGGAGCGAGCGTCGCCAGCCACATGCCGAGCGAGGTGACGGAGAAGAGATAGAGCAGGGCGCCGAAGGCGAAGAGGCCGACCGAGCCCGCGATCGGCACGCCCAGCCATTTCTGCACGACGAGCCAGAGCGAGAGCATCGTCGCCGCGAGAATGACGAGGCCATTGGTCATGATCTTCGCAATGGCGATCTCGCTCGCCCGCACCGGCATCACCAGCAGATGCTCGATCGTCCCATGCTCGCGCTCACGGATCACGGCGGCGCCGACCAGGATGATCGACAGGACCGTCAGATTGACGACGATCTGCATCACGGAGGTGAACCAGAAGGAATCGGTGTTGGGGTTGAATTCTATGCGGCTGATGACGCGGATCGGCAGGCTCGACTCTATGCTCTTCGCGCCAAGGAACTTCTGCGTCTCGACGACGAAGATCTCGTTCAGATAGCCGGCGCCGAGGCCCGCCTGCGTCATCGCCGTGGCGTCGACCAGAACCTGCACGGCGGGCCTGCGTCCCGCGAGCACGTCGGCCTCGAAACGCGGGGGAATCTCGATCACGAAAATATAGCGACTCTGGTTCATCGCGGCGACGACATCCTCCCTCGCAATTTCTTCGGGCGCGATGAAATAGGGAGGAAGGATCGCATCGCGCAGCCGCCGCGACAATTCCGAATGATCGCCGTCCATGATGGCGACGGAGGCGTGCGAGACCTCCGCCTTCACGCCTTCGGACATCAGATGAACGGCGGCGGTGAAGGCGAAGACGATGAGCGCCATCAGCGTCACATCCTGCAGCAGGCTGCGGAGCTCCTTCCCGCTGAGCAGAGCGACATTGACGAGCCAGCGTCCCATGGATCGCTACGCCTCCTGCTTGCGGAGCAGAAGCCGCGCGCCGATGAGATACAGCGCCGCGAAGCCGCCGAGCGCGAGATAGTTCGGAGCAAAGCTCGACAGGCCGAGCCCCTTTGTGAAGCAGCCGAGGCTCACGATCTGGAACCAGGAGGAGGGAAAGCCGACGCCGACGGCGTAAGCGCCGCCGGTGAGCGTCGAGATCGGATAGAGCAGCCCGGAGAAATTCACCGAGGGGATGAGGCAGATGATTGCCGTGCCGAAGATCGCCGCGACCTGCGAGCGCACAAAGGCCGATATCAAGAGGCCGAGCGCCGTCACCGCGAGAATGAACAGCAGCGCGCCGAGCGAGAGCGCCAGAAAAGAGCCGTGCAGCGGCACGCGGAGGATGAATACGGTGATGAGCGTCAGGCTCACATAGGAGACCATCGCCACGCCGACATAGGGCAATTGCTTGCCGACGAGAAACTCGCCGATCGTGGCGGGAGAGGCGTAGAGATTGACGATGGAGCCGATCTCCTTCTCGCGGACGACGCCGAGCGCCGTCAGCATCGTCGGGATCAGGATCAACGCCAGCATGACGACGCCGGGCGTGATCGCATAAATGCTGCGGAACTCCTGATTGTAGATGAAGCGAGGCTCGACGGAGATCGGCAGCGAGCTCGCGGCTCTCGCGCGATCGAGATTCGTGACATATTCGAGGACGACGCCCGTCGCATAGGCGCGAATGTTCGAGGCGGTGAAAGGCGCGGCTCCATCGATGAAAAAGCCGACCTCGGGCTGCCGGCCGGCTTCGAGGTCGCGGCCGAAGGAGGGCGGAATCTCTATGGCGAGCTGGGCTTCGTGGCTGCGCAGACGCGCCTCCATATCCGCATGACTGCGCGAGGGCGCCATCTCGACGAAATAGCGCGAGCCGGCGAAGCTGCGCAGGAATTCCCGGCTGGCGAAGGTCTGATCGCTGTCGAAATTCGTGAAGCGAATATTCTCGACGTCGAAAGAGATGCTGTAGGCTGAGACCAGCAGAAGAACGATCGGGCCGAGCAGCGCGAAGGCGAGACGAGCCGGATCACGCGCGAGCTCCATCGTCTCGCGGCGCGCAAAGGCGAGGATGCGTCCCGCCCAGCCGGTCGCGCGATCGTCGAATATCTCGGTCGGCGCCGGCTCGGGCGGCGATGCTTCGCCCGGTGATGGCGAAAGGCGCGGAGCTGCGGCCGACGCGCTCGCCTCCGCCTGCTCGAGATAGAGGATGAATGCATCCTCCAATGTCGCCGCGTCCTTCTCCCGCCGCAGCTCGTCCGGCGCGCCGACGGCCAGAACCTTTCCGCGATGCATGAGCGATATGCGATCGCAGCGCTCCGCCTCGTTCATGAAATGCGTCGAAAGGAAGATCGTCACCTGCTTCTCGCGCGAGAGGCGGATGAGATGACGCCAGAACATATCGCGCGCGCCGGGATCGACGCCGGACGTCGGCTCGTCGAGGATCAGCACCTCCGGCGAATGCAGGCAGGCGGCGGCGAGCTGAAGGCGCTGGCGAATGCCGAGCGGCAGAGAAGCGGGCGAATAGTCCGCATGTTCCGCGAGCGCGAAATCGACCAGCGCGGCGTCGACGAGCGCCTGCGCGCGATCGCCTCCGACGCGATAGAGCCGCGCGTGCAGGGTCAAATTCTGCCGCACCGTCAATTCTTCGTAGAGGGAGAAGGATTGCGACATGTAGCCGACGCGCAGCCGCGTCTGCATGTCGCCGGCGTCGATCGTTCGGCCGAGCAGCTTCGCCGTCCCGCTCGTTGCGTCCAGCAGGCCGGTCAGCATTTTCATCGTCGTCGATTTGCCGCAGCCGTTGGAGCCCAGAAAGCCGAATATCTCGCCGCGACCGATGCGGAAGCTCACATTGTCGACGGCGACGAAATCGCCGAAACGACGGGTCAGCGCCTCCGCCTCTATCGCTGGCGCGCCGCCGGGGTCGCGATAGGGCGGGATCTCCACGCCCGAGGCCTGCGCGCGTCGGCTCTCCGGCAGCAGCGAGACATAGGCTTTCTCGAGCGTCGCCGCGCCTGTGCGGGCGAGCACATCCGTCTTGGCGTCCGCGATGAGAACGCGCCCGTGATCCATCGCCACGAGATATTCGAAGCGCTCCGCCTCCTCCATATAGGCGGTGGCGACGATCACCGTCATCTGGTCGCTTTCGCTGCGCAGCTCGTCGACGAGCTCCCAGAATTGACGGCGCGACAGAGGATCGACGCCCGTCGTCGGCTCGTCCAGGATCAGGAGCTGCGGGTCATGCACGAGCGCGCAGCAGAGCGCGAGCTTCTGCTTCATGCCGCCCGAGAGTTTTCCCGCGGGCCGATCGGGAAATGGATCGAGGCCCGTCGCCCGAAGCAGCCGGCGAATGCGCGCGTCGCGCCGCCCTGCGCCGAGGCCGAAGAGGCGGCCGAAGAAGTCGATGTTCTCGTAGACGGACAGCGTCGGATAGAGATTGCGGCCGAGCCCCTGCGGCATGAAGGCGACATGCGGGAGAAAGGCCTCTCTCTCCCGTCGTTCGCGCAGATCGGCCCCCAAGACGAGGACCGCTCCTTCCTGAATCTTCTTTACCCCGGCGATGACGCCGAGCAGCGTAGACTTGCCGACGCCGTCCGGGCCGATCATCCCGATCGTCGCGCGCGCCGGCAAGGACAGTGAGACATTCTCGAGCCCGCGGACGCTCCCATAGTCATGGTAGAGACCCGAGATCTGGATCGCGGGCTGCGTCTTCGTCTTCTCCGCGCCCGTCATTTGGCGTGTCCGAGAGCGAGCGAGGACGGCCAGCGGCCTGTCGGGTCGACGCGCACATAGCCATTGCCGGTCATGCCGGCTTTCAGCCTGCCGTCGAGACGGCGGGCGGCCTCGACCGGAATTCTGAGCTTCACGCGATAGACGAGCTTCTCGCGCTCGCTGGCGGTCTCCACATATTTCGGCGTGAATTGCGCTTCGGCCGCGACGAAGGAGATGATCGCCGGCAAAGGCGGCCCGTCGAACGCGTCCAGGGCGACGCGCGCCTCGTCGCCGATCGTCAGCCGGCCCGCCACCGCCATGGGGAAGAAGACGGTCATATAGACGTCGTCCGTCTCGAGCAGCGAGGCGATTCGCCCGCCGGAAGGAAGAACCGCATCCTTCTCCACGATTCGATATTCGATGCGCCCGTTCACCGGGGCGCGTATCGTCGTCTCGTCGAGAATGACCTTCAATCGGGCGATTTGCGCCTCCGCCTCCGAGAGCGCGTTGCGCGCCTCCTTCACGCCGGCCTCGGCGGCGGCGGCGCCGGCGGCTTCCGCATCGTTCGCGATACGGCGCCGGTCGAGTTCGACCTGCGAGACGAGCGCCTTGCCGCGCATTGTCGCGGTCTCGGTCATCTCGAGGCCGGCGAGCCGCAGATTGTTGCGGCGGACGTCGAGCTCCGCCTCGGCGCGTCCTATGGCGCTGATGGCGCGCTGACGCTGCGCTTCGGCGCCGGCGATCTGCGCTTTGATCTCTGCCGTATCCTGCCGAGCCAACACTGACCCCGGACGCACGACATCGCCCTCACGGATCGGCAGATCGATGATGCGCCCCGCATATTTGACGGCAATGTCGATGCGCGTCATCTCCAACCGCCCGTTCGCTCGCGAGACATAGGCTGGCAGAGCGGGCGTACGGCTGCGCCACCACCAATAGCCCGCCGAGGCCGCGCCGATGATTAGCAGAGCCAAAACAATTCGGGCGATCTTGCGGTTCATCGAGAGTATCTCAACCGTTCCTCCGGTGGCCGGGCGGCGTCATGGTAGAGCCCGGCGCCTCTCGATGAAACCTGCGGCCCGGCTCTGCGCCACGCATCGGTATACTCATGTCCACACAATGATTTCGAGCATAGCGGGAGGCTGGAGGGAAGGCGTCTGACGGACGTTGGCCGAAATTCCTGTGGAAGCCGGAGGGCTCTGCCTCAGAAGGTGTTTCAGCAATCGCTGAAACGCTTTCTCTGACGGTTCATCGAGCTCGCCCAGTTGCTTCCAAAGGAAGTGAAACAAAAAAGATCGAGCCTCTTCCCTCACGGCTTCTCACTTTAATGACGCCACCGTGTAATTCCACGACTATCTTTGCCAGGTAGAGGCCGACGCCGGTACCCGTGATACTGGAAACATTGCTTGCCCGATAGTATCTCGAAAAGATACTATCGACATCACGGCGCGGGATCCCTATTCCGCTATCCGTGACAAAAACTTGCAAGGCAGTCCGCCTGCCGCGGACCTCAACTCGCACCGTGCCTCCAGGAGAGGAGTATTTGATCGCATTTCCGATTAAGTTGCTGAATACCTGACAAATAAGATTCCTGTCCCCATAAAAGGGCAGTTTTTCAGCGCTGTATTTTTCGAGCACTGAGACGGTGGACGAAATTTCGCGATGCAGATCGCAAACTTCCTTCAGCACCGCGGACATGTCGAGGTCGGTCGGATGGAAGTAGAGACTCGGACTCTCGATCACACGACTGGTTTGCAACAGTCCTTCGATCATGACGCTCATCCGCCTCACGGCGGCGCGGATCTTGTTGGCTCGCTCGATAACCACCTCGTCCCGAGGCGCAGGACGAGCGTTCAACAAACGCTGAGCATGCCCATCGATGATCGTCATCGGCGTTCGAAACTCATGCGACACCATCGAGATGAAATTGCGCTGATTTTCGCTCAGACGCCGCTCATGCTCCAATTTCTCCTCGAGCATGGAGGCTTCGGTCGCAAGGGCCTGCTGATTGACCTGAAGCTCGATCGCATTGTCACGAAAAACCACGACGGAGCGCGCCATTTCTCCAAGCTCATCAGGTCGCTCGGTGCTCCGGATTTGAATATCGGTTTCGTTCCTCGACAGACGCCGCATGCTGGCGGCGAGTTCCAATAGAGGGTCGGTTATCTGTCGAGTTACGTAAAGCATGATCCCGAGGGCCATAGACGCGCCGAGAAAGGCGGCGGCGATAATCAACGCGCGAGCTTCTCGAATGGCGTGGTCGGAGCGCTCGCTCGCCAGGCGAGCTTGCGTGTTGGTTCGGTCAGATATCCTCCCGAGGGCCTCACTCGTCGAAGCAAATGCGTCCCTGGAGGCCGACATGAAGAGATATCCCGCCGCCGCCTTGTCTCCCTTCGTCATGACCTCGAGCGTGTGTTTCGCTTCACCATGATATAATTTCCAATTCTTCTCGAAGAGCCGGTAATCCGCCAATTCGATCTCGTCGTGAAGGATGCTCTCATATCCTCTCTGCGCTTTCGAAATCGTCTCGTCGAGGGACTCCATCTCTCGTTCTATGGCGATGGCGTCGACGTCTCTCGCCGCTATGAGAAAAGCGCCCTCCGCTGCGCGGAAATCCGATGTGAAATTGTCGAGGTCGCCGATATATCGTGTGCTCTTCAACCAACGATCACGGATGTCGGACCATTCGTGATTGACTCGTTCGAGACGACCCAACCCGAAGATGCTGATGCTCGCGATCGTAGCGAACAAGAGCCACAAGGATGCGACCATCCGGAATTTTATCGATTGCGTCAGTTTCATCGTTCTAAGGCTCGATCAATCCGACGAGCGTGGCTTTGACCGCCGCCTCGATTCGAGTCGCGACGCCGAGCTTGTTGCGTGCGTTGTCTAGATGATAATCGACAGTTCGCTTCGTGATGCTCATGATCGATGCGATCTCGTCGGATGTCTTGCCGCGCGCAGCCCACAGCAAAGTCTCGACTTCTCTTTCATTGAGCTCGTGCAGTGGAGCTTCTGATACGAAAAATCGCACGCCGCCTCTCAGTCTGACGTCGATGATCGCATGCAGCAGATCGAAGTCGATCGGTTTGGAAACATAATCATCGGCGCCGAGTCTTCTTCCTTTGAGTTCGGTCTCGCGGTCGCTCATGGCGGTCAAGAACACGAAAGGCGTTCTCGCGATATGGGGGGCAGATCGCGCGAAATTTTCCAGCACTTCGAATCCGGACATCGACGGCATGCTGATATCCGAAAGAACGAGATCTGGCCGAATGTCCGGCAGAAGTGACAATGCCTGTTGTCCGCTGCTCGCGAGAACGACGTTGAAGCCGCGGTCCTCGAGCTCTTCAGCGATCAACGAAGAGGTCTCGAAATCGTCGTCGATGCAGAGGATCGTCGCCCGGCCGTCGGTCGCAGACATTTTTGGTCTCCGAATTCTCGCTCTCTCTGAGAGTCCGTATTATAGGCTGGAACACATCGCCGTTCCACCACAGTCTGACAATGGGCGTGCGCACAACGAGATGTAAATACGGCATAAACATGGACGCCGCTGTAGCCGATCTCTGTTTCGGCCTCCTCGAAGCCCACAACGCTGTCAAAGTCCGTCACGGCCTCGGCCAGGATCGTAAGATCGCTTTTTCGTTGGCCGAGCCCCACCAATGCAATCCCCAGAGTTCCTCTGGGCGGCGTCCAATCGGTGGGGCTCCGATGGCGAGCGCTGACGCTTTGAGAGCGGACGAATGACACGACATCGAAACGCGCTCCGTGTCGCTGCTCGAACATTAGTCATTGCTCAATCGAACGCTGGCATCAGGCCGGCGTTTGCCGGCGTGCTCAACTTCTCGATCTGCTCCTTGGTCGGGCCGTCTGGTCCGTTCGGCGGGAGGTCCCGCAGATTTTCGTCTTTCCAACCGCCGCCCAGAGCGATGAACAGCCCGGCTGTGTCCGATAGACGGTTCCCTTCCGCGACGACGCGCGCCACTGAGGCCACCAGATAGGTGTTCTCGGCGTTCAATACGGAGAGCACATTGACGGCCCCGAGACGCAGCTCGGCGCGCACGATGTCGAGGCTCTTCTTTGCCGTCGCTTCGCCGTAGGCTGCGGCTTTCACCGCTTTGGCGTCCGCCTCGAGCGCGCGCAACGCATCGGCGACATTCTGGAATGCGACAATGACGGTCGAGCGATATTGCGCGTCCGCCTGGAGGACGCTCGCCTCCGCCGCCCTCTGCTTGTTGAGAAGCGAAAAGCCGTCGAAGATCGTATGTGTGACAGCCGCCGACGCCGTATAGAGCTCAGTGCCGGGCGTGAAGAGTTGTGCGAGCCGATAGGCGCTGTACCCGCCATTCGCGCTCAACGTGACATTCGGAAGCCGCGCCGCGATGGCTACGCCGATTTGCGCGGTAGCTTCGTGCACATTGGCTTCGGCCGCCCGAATGTCGGGCCGCTGCCGGACGAGTTTCGATGGCAGGCTGATCGGCAGTTCGTGCGGCGACGAAAGTGAACCGAGATGAAAGGTCTCGGCGATCTCGTTCGGCGCATATCGGCCGGCGAGCGCCGTCAGCAGATCGCGTTGCTGCGACAATTGCTTTTCGAGCGGCGGCAAGAGCTGCAGTGCCTGCGCGAGAGCCGCTTCCTGGGTGAGCACGTCGGCCTGCGCGGCGTAGCCGGCCTCGAACTGCTTGCGCAGCAGTCCCAGCATCTCCCTTTCCATCGCGATCGATCTGCGGACTGCCTCGATCTGTCCCCGTAGCGCGGCTTCTTGGATCGCCGCCGTCACCACATTGCCAGTCAAAGCCAGATAGGCGGCCTCCAGCTGGTAGCGCTGCTGATCCGTCTGCGCCTCAGCCGCCTCGACGCTTCTGAGATTCTGCCCCCAGATGTCGAGCGTGTAGGCGACGGTGAGCTGCTTCAACAGCAAGCCATAGGGCGAATTCGGAGGACCGATGTTGGTGGTCGGCGAAGTCATGGCCTGGTTGAAGAGGCTTTGATTGATCGTTTCGAGCGATCGATTATTGGACTGGAGATTGAGACTGTCCGTGGAGTTGAAAATGGCGGTCGGGAGAAACGCGCCCTTTTGCGCCTCGGCGTTGTGATAGGCGACCCTTATCGCGGCTTCGGCCGACTGCAAGGTCGGATTGCTTTCGATCGAGGCTTCGATCAGCCGATCGAGGCCTCGGTTGTGGAAAACCTGCCACCAGCGCTTCGGGATTTCTGCGCCCGGGACGAATCTTGGTCCTCCGGCGAGAACCGGAGCCTTATTCGACGTTGATTTTTCTGTCGGCGGCGGGGAAGGCGATACGAAGTCCGGCCCGACCGCGCAACCCGCCAGCGCGGAAAACATCGGCAAGAGCGTGAGGAAAATCCGGCGCCCGCAGTGCGTTTTCGAAGTGGACGAGCCGAAGACTTGCATCTCTATCCGAGTTTCTCTTCCGCGAGCATGCTCTAATCGAACGTCTTCGTTCGCTTCTGTCGCTCCGTGATAATGGGAAGACAGGAGCGCTCGGACCGCGTGACTTCATAGTTAGGTAGTTCTCCTGCCGTCCAGGGTCTACTGTTATAAATCACAGTAGACCGATCGACTGCCGCGCCCCATAGAAAGACTGGGATGATTGGAATCGAGACATGCGCTCTCGGTCCCGAGAGACCGTTTCACAAGGCCGTCAAATGCGTCTGGGCAAAAAACTCATCGAGGGGAGCGCCTTCGCTGCGGCGGTCCTCGTCGCCCTCGCCCTCTCGAATTGGGCGTTCCGTCAACAAGACGACGGATATCCACGTCCGAAGGTGAGAGCTTCAGCCGAAACGGAAATCGGACTGAACGATAAACAGGCCGGCGCGCTCGAGATCGAAAAGGTGGACGAGCGCATTTTCGGCGAAGAACGACGAGCCGTCGGGAGCATCGATTTCAACCAGAACCGCCTCGTTCAGGTCTTCACGCCCTATCAGGGACGGATCATCGACGCCTATTTCAATATCGGAGACCGTGTCGAAAAGGATCAGGTCCTCTTCACCATCGATAGCCCGGACCTATTGCAGGCGGGGTCCAATCTGATCGCCGCGTCTGGCGTGCTCACGCTCCAGACGCGCTCGCTCAACCGTGTCAAGTCGCTGGTCAAGATCGGTGGCGTTTCGCAACAAGCGGTCGACCAGACGATCTCCGATCAGCAGACGGCCGAAGGTACTCTGAAGTCGGCGCGGGACGCGGTTCGCATCTTCGGCAAGACCGAGGAAGAGATCGACAAGATCGTCGCAGAGCGGCGCGCGGATCCGCGCCTCATCGTGAAGAGCCCGCTCGCTGGCTATGTCACGGCTCGGGCCGCGTCGCCGGGCCTCTTCGTCCAGCCCGGCGTCGCCCCGGCGCCTTATGCAGTCGCCGATACGTCGACCATGTGGATGCTGGCGAATGTCGTGGAGAGCGACGCCCCGCTGCTGCGTGTCGGACAGGACGTTCATGTCAGCGTCGCCGCTTATCCGGATCGAGAATTTCATGGAGCGATCACCGTGCTCGGACCCTCTGTCGATCCGACCACCCGACGCATGTTCGTGCGCTCGGAGATCAAGGACCCCGATCATCTGCTTCGCGCCGGAATGTTCGCCGACTTCGTCATTCGCGTCGGGGCGTCGTTTCGCGCGCCGGCGGCTCCCGAAAGCGCAATCGTCCGCAAAAGCGACGGAACCATGACCGCTTGGATCACGCAGGATCGCCGACGCTTCAAGCAGAGGACAGTCAAGATCGGCTTGCGCCAGAACGGTTTCGACCAAATTGAGCAAGGCCTTTCCGTCGGCGAGCTCATCGTCTCGAAAGGCGCTGTCTTTCTCGACAACCTCGCCGCGATCGGCGCGGCTGAATAGCGCGCCGCTGATCGAACGAGGTTGCCCCGTGCTGAAATCCATTCTCGAATTCGGGCTGACGCGTCGCGCGGTCGTCGTTCTCGCGGTCGGCGTGTTCATTGTCGCCGGCGTGACAGCTTTTACGCGGCTCAATATAGAAGCCTACCCGAATCCGGCGCCCGTCATCCTCGAGATCACCGCGCAGGCGCCGGGCCTCTCCGCCGAGGAGATGGAAAAATATTATACTATGCCGATGGAGATCGCGCTCTACCCGACGCCGCGCGTGACGAACATTCGTTCGACCTCCTTCTACGGCCTGAGCTTCGTTCGCGTCACTTTCGAATATGGGACGGATTATCATTTCGCCTATGCGCAGGCGGCGATCGCGCTGCAGCAAGGCGCATCGCTTCCGAACAATGTCTCGCCCGTCATCCAGCAGTCGAGCCTCGTCGGCGAGATTTTCCGCTATCAGCTGGTCGGGCCGCCGCATTTCACCTTGACCGATCTTCGGACTGTTCAGGACTGGATCGCCACGCGGCGGCTGCTCACCATCCCTGGCGTCGTTCAGATCAATTCCTGGGGCGGTACGACGAAGCAGTTCGGCGTCGAGGTCGATCTCGGCAAGCTCGAGGCCTATAATGTCACCATTCCACAGGTCATCGCAGCTCTCGGCAACGCAAATGTCAATGTCGGCGGCCGGGAGATCGAGCTTGGCCAGCAATCGGTGAATATTCGCGGCGTTGGCCTCATCGACGACGGCGGCAATGACGATCTGACGAAAGGCTACCGAACGGACGACATCGAGAATGTCGTTCTCACGCAATCGAACGGCGTGCCGGTTCAAATCAAGGATGTCGCGAGGGTCACTGTCGGACATGTTCCGCGTCTCGGCATACTCGGACGCGACCACGACGACGACGTTGCTGCGGCGATCGTCGTCATGGGCCGCACGCAGCACACCAACGAGATTCTGCCGAAGGTCGCGGCCGAGGTCGAAAAAATCAACTCCGACGGGTCTCTTCCGCCCGGCGTGAAGCTCGTCCCTTTCTACGATCGCGGCTCGCTCGTCGCCGTCACCACGCATACTGTCCTTCACAATCTCGTGTTCGGTTGCCTGCTCGTGTTCTTCATCCAGTGGATTTTTCTCGGTGATCTGCGTAGCGCGATTATCGTCGGCGTGAATATTCCCTTCGCCCTGTTCTTCGCGATCATTCTGCTCGTGGCGCAGGGAGAGGACGCCAACCTCCTGTCGCTCGGGGCGGTCGATTTCGGAATCATCGTCGATTCCGCCGTCATCCTCGTCGAGAACATCTTTCGTAATTTCCAGGCGGATCGCCCGGCGCGAAATCGTCTCCTGCAACATCTCACGGAAGGCTTTTGGGGTCCCGATCCTACCGCGGCGACCGGTAGCCACGGCAGCGTGCGCCTCTGGACCAATCGGCTCCGGCTCATCTTCGTCAGCGCGCTACAGGTCGACAGTGCGGTCTTCTTCACGGCGGCGATCACGGTCACCGCTTTTCTACCCTTATTCACCATGACGGGCGTCGAAGGGCAGATCTTCGGACCGATGGCGAGAACCTACGCCTATGCGCTTGCAGGCGCTCTGCTCGCGACCTTCACCGTGACTCCCGTGCTCGCGTCGATCGTCCTTCCCACACGCGTCGCGGAGACAGAGACAATCATTGTTCGCCGGATGCGTGGAGCTTATACTCCGATGCTGCGATGGGCGCTCGACAATGTCGGGCTCGCAATCGGCGCCGGCGCGCTGCTCCTCGCGCTCGGTCTGTTTCTGGCGACACGTCTCGGTAGTGAATTCCTGCCCGCGCTCGAGGAGGGCAATTACTGGATTCGCGCCTCTCTCCCTTCAACCATGTCGCTCGAATCCGGCGTCGAATCGACCCGCAAAATGCGCGAGATTCTTATGCGCCATCCCGAGATCATCACGGTCGTGACGCAACATGGGCGTCCCGACAATGGCAGCGACGCGTCGGCCTTCTCGGACGTGCAGATCTTTGCACCGTTGAAACCGTTCGATGAATGGCCGCGCGGTTTCACGAAAGAAAAGCTCACGGCGGAGCTCCAGAAGGAGTTCGAAGAAGAGCTGCCGGGCGTCGTCTTCGGCTTTTCGCAGTATATTCAGGATAATGTCGACGAAGCCCTGTCTGGCGTGAAGGGCGCCAATTCGGTGAAAGTCGTCGGCTCGGATCTCGTGACTCTCGAAAAGCTGGCCGAGAAGGTGCGCGAGCAGATCCGAACCGTCGCTGGCGTCGAGGATCTCGAGCTTCTCCACACGCTCGGGCAGCCCAATCTCAATATCAAAGTCGACCGTCAGCGCGCGGCGCGCTACGGACTCAACTCGGGTGACGTCAATACGATCGTGCAAGCCGCGATGGGCGGAACGAACGCAACGACCGTGCTCGAGGGCGATAGGCAGTTCGCGGTCGTTGTGCGCCTCGCCCCGCAATATCGGACGACGCTCGCTGCGATCGGAGACATCAAGGTCGGCTATACGCCTCCGGGAAGCATGACGAACGCCTATGTTCCGCTGCGCGAGCTCGCGGCCATTTCCCTCGATACCGGCGCATCTTTCATCTATCGTGAACGGAGCCGCCGCTACGTCCCACTGAAATTCAACATCCGTGGCCGCGATCTCGCCTCGACTGTGGCGGAGGCCCAGGCGAAGGTCGCGAACGCAGTCGCGCTTCCGCCAGGCTATCAAATTCTCTGGGCCGGCGAATTCGGCAATCTGCAACAGGCCAAGACGCGCCTCGCCATCGTCGTGCCTTTGTCCTTCCTGCTCATCTTCTCGCTTCTCTACAGTCTGTTCAATTCACTTCGCGACAGCCTGCTGGCGCTCGCGGGCATTCCCTTCGCGATCGTTGGCGGCGTGATCGCCCTCTATGTCTCCGGTGAGAACTTCAGCGTCTCGGCGGCGATCGGCTTCATTTCCCTGTTCGGCGTCGCCGTGATGGACGGAATATTGAACATCACTTATTTCCGAGAGCTGACGATCCAGGGGATGGAATTCCGAGAAGCGATTTTCCATGGCGCGGAGCAACGCATGAGGCCGCTGCTGATGACCGCGTTATCGGCGGGCGTCGGCCTCTTTCCCGCCGCCGTTTCGAATGGCATCGGCTCACAGGTACAGCGGCCATTGGCGACTGTCGTCGTCGGCGGCATGCTGCTCGGACCGATCATGCTGCTCGTCGTCGCGCCGGCGCTTCGTCAGAAGTTCTCGAGGGCTTATCGTCCAGCGAAGGAGTCTCGAAACATCGACGAAACGCGTCTCGACGCTTAGCAGGCGAAATTCCGCGGCGATCGTCTCTCTGGCTCACGTCGAAAAATCTTGGGCCGAAGACGATCGATCCAGTTTGATGCGACGCTTCGTATGATTTCACTCTTGGACTCGAGAGAGAGCATCGCAGCTGTGTCGTGAAAAATGAGTCTTCTTCGATGAGAACGACAATGCGCTATTCGACGGCTGGAATCGTTATCACTGCGATGCTGAGCGCGGTCGGACCCGCTGGCGCCGCCGATGCGCGGACTTCCGTTCCTCCGGCCTTCTGCTGGGCAGGCTTCTATTTCGGCGTCAGCCTCGGGGCAGGAGTTCCGTTGCATCGGACCGAAAGATTTCGATCTGTGAGCGCTTTCGACAGCATTCTCTTCGACCTCTACCCACAGGGCCGTGAGCGCCCCGGTCCAACTTTCGGCGCGCAGGCCGGCTACAATTGGCAATATGGAAATTGGGTCTATGGGATCGAAACTGAACTGAGCTTTCTCGATGGCCGACGTGGTCCGATCGGAGCTTTTCCTGCGCCCCCGGTCTATTGGCTCCGGGGAGTCGGCTCCTACACGCTGACCGCAGATCCGAGCGGCGCCTATTTTGGGAGTTTACGTGGAAGGCTCGGTTTTGCGGTCGACCGAATGCTTTTCTACGCCACTGGAGGCGTGGCGAGCGGCGGCTGGCGTGGGGCTTCCACACTGACACTCAATGGCGGCGCGCCGGGCAATGTGTTCACGAGCGGTCTCTCGGCCTCGTCGCGAACGAAATATCTCTTTGGCGCTGGCGTCGAGTACGCCCTCGCCTCGAACTGGTCAGCCCGCGCCGAATATTTGTTCCTGAATCAATCGCACAACAGCGAGGTCTTCGACAATGGGAGTGCTTTCGATTACGCCTCCCAAAGGTGGGCGGAAAGCCACATCCTACGCTTTGGCATGAGCTATCGATTCGGAGATATGAACCTCACCGCAGAGCCGGACGAGCATTCGATTTCCGCCGACGAACGGGATGATCCGAAAGCGAACAAAAAGTCGAAGAAGAAATCAGCTGGCTCGGAACGTGAGAAGGATGAAAAACCGGCGGATACTCCCGAGCAATATAGCGTGCATGGCCAAATTACCGGCGTCGTGCAAGGCTATCCGAAATTCCGCGCCCTTTATTCGGGAACCAATAGCTTGGCCCCGTCCGGCGGTCAGGCGCGCGCCACCGTATCTGCGACCGCTTTCCTCGGCTTGCGTTTGTGGCAAGGAGGCGAAGTCTACGTCGATCCGGAGATAGACGAGGGCTATGGCCTCAGCAGCACGCTCGGTATCGCCGGCTTTCCCAGCGCCGAAGCCTATAAGGTCGGCCATGCGCGACCGTATTTGCGTTTCCAGAAATATTTTCTGCGCCAGACAATCGGCCTTGGTGGAGAGAGTGAGAAAATCGAGGCGGGCCAAAATCAGCTAGCCAACTCGGTCGACACGAACCGTCTCACACTCACAATCGGCAAATATTCCGTTGTGGATATCTTCGACGACAACAAATACGCTCACGATGGCCGAAGTGGATTTCTGAACTGGTCTGTCCTCGACATGGGCGCCTTCGACTACGCCGCCGACTCCTGGGGCTATACGCATGGGGCGACGGCGGAGTGGAAGCAGGACTGGTGGACGGCGCGCGCCGGTGTTTTTCAGACATCCCTCATTCCCAATGGCGAGGCGATCGAGCCCGCGCTTTTTCGTCAATTCATGCCCGTCGTCGAATTCGAGGCGCGCCATTCGCTGCTCCTTGGTCAGGAAGCCAAGATCAAATTCTTAGGTTACGGCGACTTGGCGTATCTCGGAAAATATGACGAGGCTGTGGCTCTCGGCTTGCTCTCCGGAAATACGCCGGACATTACGGCCGATCGAAAAAAGCGCTTCAAGGCGGGCGCCGGCTTGAACATTGAACAGCCTCTCGCGGATGATCTGGGCTTGTTCCTTCGCGCGAGCATGGCGAACGGCCGATATGAGTCGATGGAGTTCACCGAGATCGAACGATCGCTCTCCGCGGGCGCGGTGCTCACGGGAGGCGGATGGGGTCGTTCCAAGGATGCGATCGGCGTCGCCGGCGTCGTAAACGGAATATCAGGTAGCCACATCCGCTATCTGGCGAACGGAGGATCGGGCATTCTGCTCGGCGATGGCGCGCTCACTTATGACGGCGAACACATTTTGGAAACATACTACAAATTCAATATCCAGGACGGGGTTCATCTCACCGCCAACTATCAGTTCGTGCATAATCCCGCTTATAACCGCGATCGTGGATCCGTTTCAATCTTCGCTGTGCGCCTTCATGGAGAGTTCTGAGGCGGCGACGCTGACCCGATCGTGCGTCGCGCGCCTCGACAGGCAAAAAGACAAGCTCGCGGTTTGGCTCGATCAGCTCGATACACGGATGCATCGAAACAAGGTGATCGTCGCCTTGGCCAATAAGATCGCCCGAATGGCTTGGGCAGTGCTCACGCGGACGGGCAATCTCTACGAGCGGGTCGATCCGGCGCACGTCTGATCGGGCGCTCGGCAGCAGTTGCCGGGGGAGAAGGAATGATGTCGGAGCAGGCGATCCACGCATCGTAAGCTCGATCAAAAAAACGGGCTCCCGAGCCCGTACCATTTAGTGGGAACGATGCGCGCGAATCTCATCATGACCTGGCCGCAACAGCGGCCCACTCGCGAGAGGCCGGATTCATTTACGCTAACTGCGTCCGACCGCAGTCCAGACGACCCTTGCAATGCCGGGGCGGACCATACATAATTTTGCCAGGAGTTCGCCGCCGCATCGAGCATCTGATCGGCCAAGAGTTTCTTCAGACGCGCGTTCTCCTCCCAGCGCCTTCAGCCGCTTGGCCTCGGAAATGTCCATCCCGCCGAACTTGGCCTTCCAATTGTAGAGCGTCGTCTCCGAAACCGCGTATTTGCACGCGAGGTCCGCCGCCTTCGCGCCGGCTTCCTGCTCCCGCAAAATCCCGATGATCTGCTCTTCCGTGAACCGTTTCTTCTTCATCGTATCCGTCTTGCAATCGGCCGGACTCTAATCGATGCTGGTGGGATTTTTCAGGGGCACGTCACCAGGAGCGACGACGAATATCCTCGAGGCGTTCGTCACGAATCAAATAGCCGTCGACGAAAACCTCCTCGAGCAGATTCTCCTCGCCGTCCCGACGCTGCTCCGCGCGAATGGTGCGCGGCGCGCCGTCCCTGTGAACCAGCGCGAGGCGGCCTTTTTTCGAGGTTTTGCCTGGATCGCCGATCGGCTGCTTGAACACGTCGATCCACTCACCGCCGATGCGGATGGCGCTCGTCTTCATCGCGAATTTGAGCGTGTCCCGATCGAGCTTCTGCAGCAGCGCGCCGCCCATGCCGAACGCGATATTGTCCGCAGCGAAACCTTTCGCGCGCAGATTGGCGAGGATCGCCATGATCGAGCTTTCATCGACGCCGTCGCCCTGAATCACGCGGACACAATCCGGCAAAAGGCGGAACCCTTTGCTATTGGTTCTGGCGCCGAATTTCTCGGCGAGGATTTCGACGATCTCCACCGGCGTCGTCGTCGGATCGCCGGAGTCGGGCCGCACGACCAGCGTTCCGCCCGTTTCGCGAACCTGCGAGGCGAGGCTGCCGCCCCAAATCTCCGCCGTCGCGCGATAGACGTCATAGCTGTCGGAGACGACCGCGACGACCTTTCCCGGCCCGCCGAAATTGCGCAGCATATTGGCGTAGGCGTCGGTCTCGCGCTCGCGGCCCCATGAGGTGATCGTCGAATGTTCCGCCGCCGGAATCGAGAAGCCGGCCATGGGCTCGTGATAGACACGCCGCGCCAGGGCGAGCGCCGCGAGCGTGTCGGTGCCGCGAAAATTGACGAGATGGGCGAGCCCGCCGATCGAAGCGCTCTCGCTGCTCGAGGCCCCGCGCGCCCCGAAATCATGCAAAGCGAAAACCAACCGCTCCTGCGGCGCGTCCGAAGTCTCACGCCAGGCGGCGTCGATGATCTTCTTCAAATGCCAGGAGCGCGTCGCCACCGTCGTCGGATACCAGACGGCCCGCAAAAGCGCGGTCTCGAGATAGGAGACGATCCACGGAACGCGCGGGTCCGTGTTGACGATCTGCACGAGCGCATTTCCGGTCGACAGCACGCTGCCCTCGCGAACCGCCTCGATACGCACGGGCATATGGCCGCCATGGGCGTTCAGCACATGGTCCCAGCCGGCGCGATTGAAAGGCTCGCCATGCGCGAGCAGCATCTCCTCCGCCTCGTCTATGTCGGCGCGCGTGATCGGCTGCGTCAGCACATCCTTCAGATAGATCTGCAAGCCGAAGAACAGGCTCTGCGCAAAGGCGCCGCCGCGCGACTCGATATAGCTCGAGACGAATTCCGTCCCGGGTGGATATTGAAGAAAATGGCTGGCCTTGTAGCTGTCGGCGTCGAGAATTCTGCTGATGCGAGTCATGTCTGGAATCTCCTCCAGCGCGAAACCGGCGCCCGGACTCCCCGGACGCCAAAGTAAAAATCAGTCGATCAACGCGCCCGTCATCTCGCGGATGATGGCGGCGTGGTCCTCGAAAAACTGGTCGGCGCTCAGACGGCCGAGCTCATGCCAGCATGCGCTCGCCGCATCGTCGTCACCGCGCACCGAGAACATCGGCTTGCGCGCCGGAAGGTCGAAGAGAAAGGCCTGGGTCACGACGCGGCCGCGCTCGGAGCGGTCGGGATGGTCGAATAGCCGCGTCTTGGTCTCGTCGATGAAGGAGGCGAGCATGGCCGGAGGGATTTCTCCCTTCTGGTCGGAGATTTTGGTCTCCTCCTTCAATTCCCGTACAGCCGCGTCGCGAAAGCTCTCATTGGGATCGACATGGCCGCCGGGCAGGGCGAGCAGCCCGGCGCCGGGACGGCGAGCGCGCTCCACCAGGAGAATATGGCCCGACTGAACGACGACCGCATCGACGCAATTGATGAAGACAGGGTAGGGCGTCTTGCCCCAGGCGGCCTTGTAATCGCGATAGAACTCCGTCTCCCCGACCAGCCATTTGAAGGCGTCGGTCAGCATGAAGCGGGTGAGAAACTCGCTGGTCTCCGCGGGACAGAGCGGCGCGTCGGGAATGCGCGGCGCGCGGCGCAGATAATCCTCGCGCAGATCGGTCGAATTGAGCGTGCCATGCTGCGTCCGCACATCGACCGCGTCCCAATTGGGGAACATGCGCAGATAATAGGAGGACTTGTCCTTGCTGTGGCCGATGAGGCCAACCGAAGCGCGTTCCGAGCCACCGTCCGCGGCGATGGCCTCGTCGACGCTGCGCTGGACATGGGCGATCCAGGCGCGATCATTGTAGAGAAAATCTGGCAGCGGCCGCACGAGAATGCGATCGGGCGCAGCCTCGATCGCGCCGCGGGCGGCCAGGATCGTGTCGCGCCGCTCCTCATAGGTGAAAGGGTTGCGCGGCGACCGCGCCGCATTCGACGAGCCGACCAGCACGATAAGCTTGCGCCCGGCGGCGAGCGCCTGGCGCATGACATGGAGATGGCCATTGTGAAGGGGCTGAAAACGCCCGATGAACACGAGATAATCGTGCTTTTGCGCCGATGCGCTCATATTCAGGTCTCCCCTGAAAGATTTCGATGTTTCGGACTCCCCGAGACATACAGAACTTAGCGAAGGCTAGGGCGACGGTCAATGGCCTTGTCGCGACCACCTTCTCGGTTCGATCGTCGCGCGGCAAAGCGACGGCGCCGCTCTGGAGAACGAATTTCATCGTGGGCGCATCGTTGGTTCGGTCGGTGTTGGCCGAGCCGTGGTTGAC
Source organism: Methylosinus sp. R-45379 (assembly GCF_001644125.1). NCBI lineage: Bacteria > Pseudomonadati > Pseudomonadota > Alphaproteobacteria > Hyphomicrobiales > Methylocystaceae > Methylosinus > Methylosinus sp. R-45379. The sequence continues at coordinate 26,525 of NZ_LUUM01000253.1, read as the reverse complement.
CACGTATGCGCTACGCTATATTCTCCTGAAGACAACCGAGGCGCCGATGAAAGCCCCATCTTCGCGCGAGACCGCCTTCCGCGACGCCACGAGCGCCGACCCTTTGCGCGAGGCGTTTCTCCGTCGCTCCATGGACACCATCACCCGGATCGCCGCGCATGCCGATCTGAAAATACTCTCCGAAGCGCTCGCCGCCTCGACCGGTTTCGGCACTCTCGCGCGCGTGCTGGCGGATACCGCGACCACCGAAGCCTCGCTTGTCGACCTGGACCCGCTCGCCCCGCTCGTGGCGCGGAATGCGGAACATCGCGTCCAGATCCTCGACGCAGCGGGAGGCACGCTTTCCTCGACCGAGGTCGCGCAACAGCTCGGCGTCAGCCGGCAGGCGATCGAAAAGCGCCGTCGCGCCAATACGCTGCTGGCCGTGCGCATGGGCGGCGATTGGCGCTATCCGCGTTGCCAGTTCGACGAGGCCAAGGGGACGGTCGTCGCCGGGCTGCCGAAGCTTCTCGACGTCTTCGCCGAAGCCGGTCCTTGGGTCGCAATGGATTTTCTGTTGGCGCCAGACGATGCTCTCGGAGGCGAGACCCCGATGCAAAGGCTGCGGCGCGAGGGACTGACCCCGGAGCTGGAACGTCTCGCCCGGATCGAACAAGGCGACGGCTTCGCGTGAGCCCGGTCCGAGGCCCTTCGGGCGTCGCAACTTTCCCGCCAGCCGCTCTCGCCACTGTGGCGCTACCGATCGAGGTTCTGCCAGCTCGGATGGAGCTCCACCGCGTGCATCGAGCGGAGCATCATCCGATATTCTTCGGTCCGGGCCCGGGAGCGCCGCCGACCTATCGTTTCGATAGCGCTTCCGGCTCATTCGGCGTGCTTTATGTCGCCTTTCGCTTCGCTGGCGCGCTGGTCGAGACCTTGCTGCGCAATCCACGCAGGAAAATGGTCGCTCAGGTCGACATCGAAGCGCGTGCTTCGAGCGTCGTGCGCTGTCGGCGCGCACTCCGTATAGTACAATTGCATAGCGCCGGGCTACAGATTCTCGGCCTCGACAATTCCATCTCGACCGGACCTTATGAGCCTTGCGGCGCCTGGGCCGACGCGCTGTGGGCGCATCCGGACGCACCGGATGGCCTCGCCTTCCGTTCCCGACACGATCCCGACCAGCTATGCCTAGCGATTTTCGAGAGGGCAGGGGCCTCCTTCGAGGTCGAACCAGCCGTGCGGCTCGTCGACCAGCTTCCAGAGGTCGCCAATATAATCGGCGCATACGGAAAATCGCTCGCGCCGACGCCGCTCTGACAAAGAATGGGCAAAGCCAGACCGTCTTTGCCAAGCTTGCGACGCCTCTTGCGAACCGACCGGCGTGGCATCCATCTGATTGCCGGACTGTCGCCCCCAGGGCAGCCCTTAATTTGCCCACAACGCCCCGTTTTCGAGCACTACTTATCCGGAATCATAATGTATTTCGTTTACATAACATAAGCATGGCACGGAGCGTCGGCGCCACCTTACCGCGACGACCGATTCATGGGCTCCGTCCGCAAAAAGGGCAGATCGATGCGTTTCAGCCGCAATGTGGGACGGAAGACGGAATCATGGGCGGCTGTCTCGACGTCGATATCATCGCAGCGGTCTCGCGCCGATCTGCTCGCTCTGCGCGGCGCTTTTTCCACCATGACGGCCATCGCCGCCGTTCTCGCCCTGCCGCGTTTCGCCCTGGCCAACCCGACGGGCGGCGTCGTCGTAGACGGCGCGGCGACCATCGCTTCGGCCGGCAGCGTCACCAATATCACGCAGGCGACCAATCGCGCTATCATCAACTGGCAGGGCTTCTCCATCGGCGCCGGGGAAACGGTCAATTTCCTTCAGCCGACGGCCACGTCGGTGACGCTCAACCGTGTCGTCGGCAATGAACAGAGCGTCATCTCCGGCGCGCTGAACGCCAATGGGCGCGTGTTCCTCGTCAATTCCGCCGGCATCCTTTTCGGCAAGGACGCCCAGGTGAATGTCGGCGGCCTCGTCGCCTCGACGCTCGATATCTCCAACTCGAACTTCATGGCCGGGAACTACGTCTTTTCCGGCTCATCGAACGCCGCCGTCGTCAATCAGGGCAAGATCAAAGCGAGCGAAGGCGGCTATGTCGCATTGCTCGGCAAGACCGTCTCGAACGAGGGGACGATCACCGCGAAGCTCGGGACGATCGCGCTCGCTTCCGGCGAGCAGATCACGCTGAATTTCGGTGGCGATTCTCTCGTCGATGTGACGATCGACAAAGGGACCTATGACGCTCTCGTCCAGAACAAGGGGCTGATAAAAGCCAATGGCGGCCAGGTCGTGCTGACCGCGAAAGCGGCCGACGATTTGCTCTCGGCGCAGGTCAACAATAGCGGGATCATCAAGGCGCGAACGCTCGCCGATCTGACCGGCGGCTCGTCGTCGAGCGGCGGTTCGGTGAAGGTCGGAAGGATCAAGCTGCTCGCTTCGGGCGGAACGGTGAATGTGTCCGGCAAGCTCGACGCCTCGGCGTGCAAGGGCGGCGACGGCGGAACGATCGAGACCTCCGGCAATAAGGTGACGGTTGCCGATAGCGCCGTCGTGACGACCGCCTCGACGAGCGGGGCGACAGGAAGCTGGATCATCGATCCGGACGGCTTCACGATCGGCATAGGCGGCGACATCACCGGCGCGGCGCTGACGAGCCAGCTCGCTTCGAACAATGTCACGATCCAGTCGACGAGCGGACACGGCGCCGACGGCAATATCTATGTCAATGACGCCGTCAGCTGGTCGGGCAACAGACTGACGCTAACCGCGACGAATAATGTCTTCATCGACGCTGTGATGACGGCGACGGGGACAGCTTCCTTCGCCGCCAATTATGGCGTCGGAACCAATGCCGACGGCACGCCCAAAGGGCTCTATGCCTATCAGGGCGCGACCAATGGCGTCTTCGCCGGAAGGCTCGATTTTTCCAGCGCCGGGACGTTCACGCTCAATGGCGCCAATTACACGGTCATCACCACTGTCGCCGGATTGGACGCCGTCAAAAACGACTTGGCCGGCAATTATGTGCTCGGCGCCGATCTCAGCGGCTTGAGAGCGCGCAATTGGAGCGGCCCGATCGGCGCCACGACCGCCTTCACCGGCAATTTCAACGGTCTCGGCCACTCGGTCATCTCGGCCCAGCTGACCGGCTCGGGCTTGTTCGGAACGATCGGCGCCGGAGGTCTGGTCAGCAATTTCGCCGTCGCATCGGCGTCGCTCAGCGCGGGAACGACGAGCAGCGCCGCGGCCGGCCTGCTCGCCAATGTCAACCAGGGCTCCATCGTCAACAGTTTCTCCAGCGGAAACGTGGTTCCACGGGCCGCGGCCAATCCGACAGTGACGATCGACAGCGTCGGCGGTCTCGTCGGCGTCAACTCGGGCCTCATCGCTCAGAGCTATTCGCTGGCCAATGTGGCGATAACGAGCGTCGGCGGCGGCTTGGTCGGGACGAACGAGGCCAGCGGCCGGATCATCGACAGCTCGGCGCGGGCGTTGAATCTCTCGACCAACACGCAGCTGCTCACCAATACCGCTTTCGGCGTCTCCAACCTTTCTTATGTCGGCGGTCTCGTCGGGGTGAACGCCGGAAAGATCGATCGATCCTATGCAGGCAATCAGATAAGGCTATCCAGCGCCGATACGACGTCGATCGCGGGCGGATTCGTCGGCAAGAACACGGGAACGATCGATCAGTCCTATTCCTATATGGAATATGCCGCTACGGGAAACTTCTACAGCGCGGGGCCTCGTCTCGCGGGCTTCGTCGGGCAAAACACCGGGACGATCACCAACGCCTATACGACGTCGCTCAATGGAACCAACGCATCGTCCAATTGGAGCGCCGCCTTCGCCTATCAGAACTCCGGGACGATCAGCAACGCCTATGCGACCTCCTATTCGGTCGGTGGCGCGCAGCCGCAATATGGTTTCGTCGCGGACAACACCGGCGGCGCGATCACCAACGCCTATTGGTATTCGAGCGGTTCCCCGGTAACCGACAGTTCCGCAGCAAAGAGTCTGACCGCCGCTGAGGCGCCCAGCTTCGCGAGCTACGCGGGTTTCGACGCCGCCATTTGGGCGGCTTCGAAATCCGGCTATCCCATTCTCGCAAATCTTCTGATCTACGTCAGCACAAGCACCATCCCCACCTATGGCGTCGCCACTTCGACGATAAGCACGCTGTCGCTGTCGGTGCTGGGCTTGCAGGGAGGCGGAGGGTCAGGCTTTTCGAAGGATGACGTGTCCTCGACGACCCTCAATCCCTTCACCGTCGCGACCAGCAATGGCTATGTCGACGCAGGCATGCAGGCCGCCTCGAGCGTGTTGTCATCGGTCTATAAGAACGTCAAGGGCACGGTCACGGTCAATCCGAAAGCGCTGACGATCTCTGGCGTCGTCGCCGACAAGGTCTATGACGGAACCACCTCGGCCACGCTGAACAGCGGCGTAGCGAACAGCGGGCTCATCGGTCTCATCGGCGATCAGACGCTGAATGTCGCCTATACGTCGGCGGCTTTCGCCGACAAGAACGCCGCCGTCGGCAAGACGGTGAACCTCGCCTATGCCGCGGCGGACGGCGCCAATGGCGGCAAAGCGAGCAATTACACGATCGCCAACACGACCACGGCGACAATCGGGCCGAAGCCGATCAGCGCCGCCGCCACTGGCGTGGACAAGGTCTATGACGGCGCGACAGTCGACGCCATATCTTATCAGCTGCCCGGCAAGGTCGCGGGCGACAATCTGTCCCTCTCTTATTCGACGGCGCAATTTGCCGACAAAAATGTTGGCCAGGGCAAGACGGTCGCCGTCTCCGGGCTGGCGCTGACAGGGACCGACAGCGGCAATTATATTTTGCAAAACGCGTCTCTTACGACCACCGCCAATATCACGCCTTTGGCGCTCAGCCTCTACGGGACCAAGTCGGCGGATGGGAGCGTCAGCATCGGCGCCGGCAATCTCGCTGCGATGAATGTGGTGGCGGGCGATTCGGTGAGCCTCGGCGGCTCCGCCAAAATAGCCGGCTCCGCCGCGGGCGTTCAGTCGATCACCGACGTGACCGCGCTGACCGTCAACAACCCCAATTACACTGTGGTCGGCAGCGTTGGTTCGGTCGTCGTCGGTAATCAGAGTCTCGCTCTCGATCATGTGGCGAGCGGCGCCGCCACAATTGCGACCTCCGGCAATACGACGACGATCACGCAAACGACGAATTCGGCGATCATCGACTGGTTCCGCTTCTCGATCGCGGCGGGCGAGACCGTCAATTTCGTCCAGCCTTCTGTGACCTCCGTCGTCCTCAATCGCGTGACCGGCAATGAGAAGAGCGTGATCGCCGGCGCTCTCAACGCCAATGGCCGCGTCTTCATTCTCAATTCCGCCGGCGTGCTGTTCACGGCGGGGTCCAGCGTCAATGTCGGCGCGCTCGTCGCCAGCACGCTGAGCATCAGCGACGCCAATTTCAATGCGGGCAATTATCTCTTCGTCGCCTCGAGCGGCTCCGGCTCGGTGGTGGCGGCCGGCGACATCGTCATCGTCGACGGCGGCTTTGCGGCGCTGGCGAGCAATAATGGCGTCGATCAATCGGGAACGCTGACGGCGCGCGGCGGTAAGGTCCTGCTGGCGTCGGCGAACACGCTGAGCCTGACGCTGAGCACCGCCGCCAGCGGATTGAGCAGCTATATCGTCGGCAATCTGGCGGGCAAGACCAATGTCAATGGCGCCGTCAATGTTGCAGCGGCGAGCGGCAATGGCGGACTGCTCGAGACGGCCGGCGGCAGCGTCGTCACGGGAAACAGTTTCGCGCTGAACACAGGGGTCAATGGCTCCTGGTCGTGGAGCCAGCCGGACATCATCGTCGGCGCCGGCGGGACTTTCAGCGGTCAGTTCGTCAATGGAAATCTCGCGACGCGCAATTTCGCCCTCAATGCGATCGGCGGCAGCGTCACTCTGAACGACGCCGTGAGCTGGTCGTCGAACAATTCGCTGACGCTCTCGGCGACCAATAATATCAACGTCAATGCGCCGGTCGCCACCACTGCGGATCGCGGCGCGCTGACGCTGAATGCGGGCGCGGACATCTACATCAATGACGCCGTGTCGCTGTCTGGCGCCCATGGCGCGCTGGCGATGAGCTATGGCGGCGACTATCACATCCGCAGCAAGGCCAGCTACGCAGGCGCGACGCTCGACGCCAACGGCAGTCCTATCGCCGTGAAGGATACGAGCGGCGGCGTCTATGGATCGATCAGCCTTCCGGGTGACACCGCCACTCTCGCGATCAACGGGCAGAGCTACACGCTCATCCATTCGATGGACCAGCTCGCTGCGTTGGACGACGCCACCGGCACGGCCAGCGGAAAATTCGCACTTGCGACAAACCTCGACGCTTCGCAGTGGAGCGCCGCCCAAATCGGCGCGGCTTCGGTCGTCTCGGCGATCTCTGGGACCTTCGCGGGTCTCGGCCACAGCATCGGCAATCTGACTCTGAAAGCGTCGAGCACGTCATCCGATCCCATGGGACTGATCGGCCGGGCCGGAGCGGACGGCAGCGCCTCCACCATTCGCGATGTGGGAATCGTGAATGTCGACATCAGCAGCGCATCCTCCTCCAGCGGAGGGGGAGCGCTATTGGGAACCGGCAATCTGGTGACGCTCGCTCAAGTCTACAGCACGGGGTCGATAGCCATTGCAGGTGGAGGTCTGGCTGGAGGAGTGACCGGCTCGAACGTGACCTACGCCTATTCGGATGCAAAGGTGTCGGGAGGCGGCGGCGGCTTGTTGGGAAGCGCCGGGAGCTATTTCAATACAGGCTCGACAATCTCGCATTCGCATGCGACCGGCGACGTGGACAAGGGTGGAGGAGGGCTGGTCGGCGGCGCGACCGCCACGACGATCGACTATTCCTACGCGACCGGCAATGTGAACGGCAATGACGCCGGCAGCGGCAATGGCGGCCTCATCGGCTACGCCACGACCATCGGCACAAATTCATTGAAGGTCACGAATTCTTTCGCGACCGGCAATGTGCGCGGCGGATATAATATCGGCGGACTTATCGGACAGATAAGCGGAAGCGCGCAGTCTGCAGGCGGCGATGTCATTATCGACAACACTTATGCGACCGGCAATGTGACGAGCAATTTTCCGGACGACGCGCCGCTTATCAACGGAACCGGCGGATTGATCGGAATGGTGAGCACGACAGGCGCGGGCGTAGGTATTCTCATCACCAATTCTTACGCGACCGGCGATGTGACCGGCACAGGCGCCAAAAATACCGGCGAATCCATCGGAGGCCTCGTCGGATATATATCGACTGGCGCAAGGGGCGGCGTGAGCACCATCGCCAATTCCTATGCGACCGGCAATGTCTCGACGACGGCTGGATGGTACGCAGGCGGATTGCTCGGCAGCTCTCAATCGACGAAAGCCGTCAACATCGACAAATCCTATGCGACGGGCGATGTGACCGGCGGGACCATCGCGACAGGAGGCCTCGCCGGAACCAGCGCCGGCGCCATCACCAATTCCTACGCGACGGGGAATGTCACGACGAGCGGCATTCAAGCCGGAGGACTCGTCGGATTCAACAGCGGAAATATTACTGGCTCATCGGCTTCCGGGGCGGTCACGGGGACCGGGGCCAGCACTTGGACCGGTGGGCTGGCCGGTCGCAACACAGGCGCTATCGCAGATTCATATTCACAGGGTCTCGTGCGAGGTCCTGAGGGCCTCACCGGAGGAATCTCTGGTGTTTCCTACTCGAGCGGCAGCTCCGCCGGCTCCATCACGAACAGCTTTTACGACTCCGAAAGCAACCCCGGCTTGGCGATGACGAATACGCCCGACGGCCGCTCGGCCGGCGCCGTTACCGGGGGCGGCGGATTGACGAATGCGCAGATCAAGGACGTCCCCTATTACATCAATGGAACGATCGGCAAAGTGTTGGCGGATCGGGCCGCCGCAGCAGCACAACTCGCGCAAACGCGGCAGGCGGCGACGAGCGCCGGCAATGTGGTCTCCAGAGAAGCGAGGGCGTCGTCTTCGAATGGCGCCGAGGCGTCGCGCGCCACCGCGGGCAGGGCGGCGGTAGCCGCGGCTGCCTCGGCCGATATCGACGATAATATGCAGGGTGGCGAGGCGTCGCAGACTCCGCTACCGGCTCCCCGCATGCGCGCGTCGCACGTTGCGGCGACGTCCAGCCGAGCGGCCCACAAGGTTCATGCGTCCTCGCCGGGCGCCGGCTACCGTGCGCGCATCCGCAGCATCGAGGTAGACGGCCAGCATTTCGATCTCGGCACGGACGGCAAGAACAACGCTTCGGAGCCCAAGGCGCGATAATGCTTCCCGTATCAGAAGCGTCGCTCCTCAAAATGAAGATCAGCGCGACGCTGACGACGCAGCTCGCCTCGAACAATCATTCTGGATTCACGGAATCGAAGGCGACGCGACAGCCTCCGGCGTGTCCAGGCCGATCCAAAGCTCTCGTATCTGCTCCAGATTTTTCGCCGGGTCATATCGGTCGACGTCGAGATTCAAGCTCTCGGCGGATAGGCCGCCGATCCCGGCGAGAACGGAGCAGGAGGCGACGACGCGATCGTGCTGCGCCGAGACCATTTTCACCCGAGCGTCGAATAGCGCCTGCTGCGCATTCAGCACATCGAGAAGCGTTCTTTGGCCGAATTCCGCCTCGTTGCGAATTTGCTGGAGAGCCCTCTCCGAGGATCTCACCACCGTTCCGCCGTAATGCAGCGCCGCATTTGCGGTCGCAAGACGGCTGTAGCTCGCGGCGAGCTTGGCGCGAATAGCGCTGCGCTGAGCCGAGACATGCACCTGCGCCTGACCGAGCTGCTGCTTGGCCTGCCTGACCGCGGAATATTCGGCGCCGCCATCGTATAATGGCACATTGAGCGTTCCCGTCACCTGCGCCGAAAACTGCCGTGTGCCGGGATAGCCGAGATAGGAATCATATTGCTGGAAGACCTGCCCGCCTACGGAAAGCGACGGCATGAGCGCGCCCTCGGCGACCTTCACCGCCATCGTCGCGACATCCACTTGATGAAGAGACGAGATCACCTGCGGATGCGCGGCGACGGCCCGTTCGACAGCCTGCTCGGCCGTCGTCGGCAGATCACGCTCGCAGCCTTTCGCAGGCTCGAGCCGCACGGGCGCATGGCCGATCACCTCCCTATATTCGACGACGCTCGCCCGCAAGGATTCGCGCGCCCCGACATGGTCGGCCTCGGCTTGCGCCAGCGCCGCTTCCGCCTGCGCGACATCGGCGATCGTCGCCATTCCCATTTCGGCCCGATCGCGCGCCACGCGCAGCTGCTCCATGAGAACCGCGCGATTGTGCTTGCGCAGACCGAGCGCCGCAGTGTCGCGCAGCACATCCATATAGACGGTCGCCGCATGCAGCAGCACTTCCTGCTCCGCGGCCGACAGAATCGCGCGCGCCGCGAGCACGCCGGACTCGGCCTGACGCATGGAATTATCCGAACGCCAGCCGTCGAACACCGTCAATGACAGATTCAGCGTGCCGCTGCGCGGATGGCCGAAATTCTCATCATCGGTGTAGAGGCGGTTCCTCAGCTGATCGCGGCCGCCCGGTTGACGGACGCTCGACTTTTGCGGCCCCGCGCTGAAGGACGCGCCAGCCTTCGGCCGATGCCCCGCCGCGGCTTTGGACACGTCCTCATCGCGAATCCGCACGACCGCGCGCTGTTCCTCGAGGTCCGGATTATTGGCGTAGGCCGAAGCCAGAGCGCTCTTCAACGTCTCAGAATGGCTCTCTTGCGCCACGAGCGCCAGGAAGCACGACATGAATGCGCAAAGGCGCTGCGCGCGCGCCGCGTTCATTGCGCGTCCCTCTCACGCGCCGCCTCGTCGAAATCGAGCTTGCAGCGTTGGCCGCCCGGCAGCCGATTGTCCGGATTCGGCAAAAGAAGGCGAACGCCGAATGTCGCGCTCGCCGGATCGAATACGCGATCGATCACCGAGACCGTCGCGAGATGACTCCCGCCGACGGGCTCGTCCGGCGACACCATGACGGCCTCGCCGATCTTGATCTTCGGATACATCGCCACCGGCAGGAACGCCTCGACATGCAGCGGATCGAGATGCACGACGCTCATTATGAAAGTGTCCTGATGGACGAACTCGCCCGGCGACAGCTTGCGCTCGCCGATCACCCCCGCGATAGGGCTGCGAATGGTCCTCTGCTCGAGCAGGGCGCGAGAGCGCTCGACCTCGAGCTCGGCGAGCCGCAATTCGACCTTCTCACGCGCCAGATCTTCTTCCGCGACGCGCGTATCCGCCCTCTGCTCGTCGAATTTGTCCCGCGTGAAGCTGTTGCGCGCGAGCAGCTCTCGCGCTCGGCCCATGCGCGCTCGGCTGAGCGTCAACCGCGCGGCCTGAGCCTCGACGCGCGCTGCGCTCGCAGCGCGCGCTCGGTTCAATTCGAGCGTCGCGGCTTCGACGCTCGATTCCAGCCGGGCGACCACTTGGCCCGCGACGACGACGTCTCCGCGATCGACGAGCACTTCGGACACCAATCCCGCAGTCGGGCTGCCGAGCTTGACCGTCATCGTCGGATCGATGACGCAATCGATCCGACGATTTTCGGCTCGCGCCGCACTGGCCGCCGAAGCGCCGCACATCGCCAGAGCCGCGGCGATGACGGTTCGCGCGATCGACATTCGGCGATTATTCGGCTTTTCCTGTGAAGGCGAGCGCATGATCGAGAGTCTCGTCTCTATCCAATAATTCGCGACGCATATGAGCATGAAGCCGCTCCGCGCGACGCTGCGCTGCGCGAAGAGCGAAACGCGCAGGCCATGACCAGCCGGCTCGAATCATTACGTACATTAGGTACCGTTCGAAGGGTAAAGCGTTGGTGTCCGTCAGGCCGTCCTCGAGCGATAAGAACGATTGGAAGCAACCCGGCTGCCCTTGCCGCGCGCATCGTCCAGCGAGCTGTCGATCGATTCTGCGCGCGTCGTGGAGCTCCGACATTATGACGTGCAATCCGCCCAATTCGCTCACATCGTCGTCGAGCTTGATGTCGGTCCCGCGGCCAGCCATGTTCGTCGCGACGGTGATGCGGCCGCGCCGCCCGGCGGCGGCCACGATCTCCGCCTCGGCGGCGTCCTGCGCGGCGTTGAGAACGACATGCGCCAAATCCGCCGCAGCGAGACTTTCGCTCGCTCTGCGCGACGAAGCGACGGACCTTGCGCCGAGCAGAACCGGCGCGCCCCGCCGATGATGCTCCGCGATCGTCTCCACAATGGCGCGCCATTTTTCCGACTCTGTCGCGACAATGCGATCTCGAAGCAGCTCGCGTCGCGAGGGCTTGTTGCTCGGCACGCGCGCGACGGCGAGCCGATAGACGCTCCAGAGCTCGCCCGCGACCTCGGCGGCCGTGCCCGTCATTCCAGCGAGCCGCTGATAGCGTCGGAAGAAGCGCTGATAGGTCATTCTGGCGATCGTGGCGCGCACGCCAGAAATTGCGCATCCTTCCTTGACCTCGATCATCTGATGGAGCCCATCGCTCCAGAAGCGGTCGGCCATGACGCGTCCGGTATGCTCGTCCACGATCTCCACTTTCCCGCCGCGCACGATATAATGCTCGTCGCGGTGGAAGAGGCGCATCGCCGTGATCGCCTGAACCGCCCATTCCTCGCGCTGCGCCGTCATGCGCCAACGGCTTCCGAGCGGCTGCGCGAATTCGGCGAGCAGCGCGCGGCCTGCGGCGGTCAGCTCGACCCGACGCTCGTCGAGACGGAGCAGAAAATCACGCCCCTCGCTCATCCGCTCCGCGATCTCGAGCGCTCGAACGAAATCCTCTTGCTCGGATGTCGATGGCAGTTCTCGCGAGAGAATGAGCGGCGTGCGCGCCTCGTCGATCAGTATGCTGTCCGCCTCATCGACGATCGCAAAATGAAGTCCTCGCAACAAGAGATCACGCCCCTGCGTCGCCGGAGCAGCGAGAGTCTCGAATTTGCGCCGAAGATCGCCGCTCCTCCGCCCGAGCGCCAAACGATCACGCAAATAGTCGAAGGCGAGGGTCTTATTCGTGCAATAAGCGATGTCGCAGGCGTAGGCCGCCATTTTTTGCTCGGGCGCCATCTCCTGCGTGACGACGCCGACGCGCAGTCCGAGAAACTCGTAAAGCGGCCGCATCAGATCGGCGTCGCGTCGCGCGAGATAGTCGTTCACGGTGACGACATGAGTCGGGACGCCGGCCAGCGCCGCGGTCGCAGCCGCCAATGTCGCCGTGAGCGTTTTGCCTTCGCCAGTGTCCATCTCGGCGACCATCCCGCCGAGGAGAATATCGCCGCCGATCAGCTGTACGTCGAAATGTCGCATTCCCAGCACGCGATCCGAAGCCTCGCGGATCACCGCGAATGCTTCCGCGATCGCCTTCGGGTCGCGCGCGCGACAGCGATACAGCGTTTCGCGCAGCGCTCGGCCACGCAGGCGCAGCTCGGCGTCGGACAGCGCGCGCAGCTCCGCCTCATGCTGGGCGACACGTTCCACAATGCCGCCGGCGCCGCGCCCCGCGAGCCATCCGATCGCCGGCGCAAATCGCGCCACCGCCGCTTCCGCCATGCGTTCGAGCACACCGGATCGGGGCCAGCGGCGCTCGGGATAGATCCGCGGTCGCGGCAGGGGAGGGCGCGCCTGCGCCGGCGCGTCAGACACCGAACTGCCTCAACAGCAATTGGCGCGCGGCGCGCCAGAGGCGCCAGGCGACCGGCTCGGCGCCGTGATCGAAACGCACATAGACACGCTCGCCTATGTTCATCCGCTCCTCTTGCGGCGCGACATGAAGGTCGAGATGGAACTGCGTTTCGAGCGCGCGCGGCGCATCGGTCTTGGTCGGATCGATCGCAATGTCGCCGCCGCCGCGCTTGCTGAGCGCGAGACTCGGCAATTCGTCCAGGGCCGCCGGCGCCTCGCGCGCGACGACGGCGGGAATCACGCGATCGACGCGGCCGACGAAGCGGATCTCCACCTTCATCGTTCGGCTGCGCGCGAGATCAATGTCCGATTGCGGAACCACGACGCGCACGACCGGGTCGCCTTCCGCGATGACATAGCCGAGAAGATCGCCCTTCTTCAGAAATTTTCCGGGAAGATCCGATGCGCGCGGCAAGATGAGACGGCCGGAATTCTCGGCAAGGATCGAAAGATCGGCCATGCGTCGCCGGTTCAGCGCCAAGGCTCCTTCGAGGCGACGCAGCTCCTCGCGAAAAATATTGGCCTGCACGAGATCGGAGTTGGCGACGGCTTCGAGCCGCAGGCGATAGGCCTCCGTCTGCGCCTCCAGCACAGCGGTCTCGCCGGCGAGGGTCGGGTCCGCCAGCGTCGCGACGCGGGTTCCGGCTTCGACATAGAGATCCTCGGCGAGAAGCGCGTCGATCACCTCGCCGTCGGCGCGCACGCGAAGCGTGGACTTCTCCGGGGCGACGACGACGCCCTGGGCCATGGTCGCATAAGGGACGGGAACAATAGTGGCGAGGACGACGAGCGCCGCCGTCGCCAGACCGGAGACGAGGATCGCTCGTCCGCGCACGCTCCGCAGCTGCGGATCGGTGAGGAGGCGATTGAAGCCCTTCGCGAGCGGCAGCGCGACGCCGGTCACGATTCCCCAGAGCGCGAGCAGAATGCCGAGGATGAAGAATCGCGAGCCGATGAAGAGCGCGATGCCGAAGGTCACTGTCATGCGGTAGAGGAAGGAGGCCGCCGCATAGGCGAGAAGCCAGCGCGCCTCGCCCGGCGAGGTCGCCGGCGATGGAAGATGCGCGAGGCCGAAAGCGTAACGCTGCAGCAGATAGAGCGCATAGGCGTTGGCGCGCGCGCCGAGATTGGGAATCTCGATCAGATCGGCGAGAATATAATAGCCGTCGAACCGCAGCAGCGGATTGCCGTTGACGAGCAATGTCGAGGCGCTGCCGATCAGCATGACGTCGAACGCAGCGGCCCGCACGAAACCTTTCTCGACGAGCGCCCACACCATCATCGCCACGGCCGCGAGGAACATTTCGACCATGATTCCCGCCGCGCCGACGATGATCCGGCGCCGCTTTTCCTGAAATGCGGCCGAGGCGGAGGCGTCGACATAGGGGACCGGCATCAGCACGAGCAGCATGACGCCGAGCTCGTGGACCTCGCCGCCCCAGCGCGCCGTCGCCATGCCATGACCGATCTCATGCAGCGCTTTGACGAGCGGATAGACCAGCAGCAGAAGAACGATGTTCTCCGAGGACAGGACGCGATCGGCGACATTATGCGTGAGCGCGGTCCATCGCATGCCGGCGAGCGCGAGCCCGATGGCGATCGTCGCGAGCCAGAAGCCGAAGCCCCACCAGCTGAACAAGAGTCTGCCGAGCGGCGCCGTCGCGGCGAGGAAGCGCTCGGGATCGATCAGCGGAATGCGGATCGCCAGCGGATTGCGAATATTCTGCACGAAGCTTCGGCGACTGTGCCGATCCGCCCGATGCGCCAATTCTTCCATGTCCGGCGGAACGTCGCCGATCAGCAGATCCGCGGCGTGGACCTGGGCGAGAAGACGAATGGTTTCGTCCTGCGTCGGCTGATCGTCGCCATAGCGCTCGCCCATCATCTCCCAAATCTGGTCGATGGTGCGGCGACCGTCCATCAGGCAGACGATATGATGCGCCAAAGGCGAGAGCCGGTGAAACTGCCCATTCTGCCGATCCTGCAGAACGTACCACAGCTGGCCTCTATGGCGCTGGCGATGGATTCGCGCATGCGAGCGCAATCGCGGCTTGAGGTCGGCGACGCGATACCAGGAGGAGCTGCGCAGCGGCGCGACCATGCGGCGCTCCTAATCCAGCCATCGCCATGACCAGATCTTCAGCCAATCGACCAGCGATCGGGTCCAGATCCAGCCTATGCGTCTTCGGCCCGCCTCCACTTTTCCGACGCCTCTCATGCCGGGCCGCAGCTTCGGCGAGCTCGCCCGTAGCGCGGCCTCGATGCGGAACGTATTCGCGCCTTCATCGGCCTTTGCGACAGGGGTGATTTTTTCGACGATGAGCGGAAACGTCTCGTTGGGGAGCGCCGCGATCAGCAATTCGCCGGGCGCCCCTTTCACGATCTCGTTCACCTGCGATTCGTCGACATCCAGAACGACCCGCCAATCATCGAGCGGAGCGATCTCGAACAGAAGCTGACCGCGTTGCACCGCGGCTCCGACAGACTGGCTGAGGTCGCCGGAGACGACGAGGCCGTCGAAAGGCGCCCGCAATTTCGTTCGCGCGAGCTGCTCGTCGGCGAGCTTGATCTGCGCCTCGGACTCCTGCATCTCGGCGCCGAGCACGCGCGCATCGGCGCGATTGCGCGCTCCGCCGGCGCGCTCGAATTCATATTGCTTCTTCTGTCTCTCCGTGACCCAGCGCAAGCGCTCGAGCGCGAATTCACGATCGTCGAGCGTCGCCAGCACCTCTCCGCCGCGAACCACGTCGCCGGCGCGCACATGCGCTTCCTCGATGAACCCGTTGAAGGGCGCGACGATCGCGCGCTGCACCCGGCCCTCGATCACGGCGTTGGCGTTCACGCGGTAGACGTCCGTCACGAGATAGAAAAGCATGGTGGACGCGATCAGCGCGAGGGCGACGAGCTTGCGTCCGACATGACCCGGCCCGACGAGATCATGCGCCTGCGCGCGAAGCGATTCCCACGCCCTGACGATCAGCCAGCGGTCATCGCGGCGGCGAATGTCGAGCACGGGACCGAGAGCGGAGGCGAGACATTCGAGAAAAGCGATTTCGTCCGGCTGAAACGGCCGGTCCTTGCCGCGCTCGAAGCTCAAGG
This sequence comes from Methylosinus sp. R-45379, assembly GCF_001644125.1. Lineage (NCBI taxonomy): Bacteria > Pseudomonadati > Pseudomonadota > Alphaproteobacteria > Hyphomicrobiales > Methylocystaceae > Methylosinus > Methylosinus sp. R-45379. Next base: position 10,637 of record NZ_LUUM01000253.1, on the reverse strand, counting down.
CCCCGATGAATTGGTCCTTGGCGAACATTGGCGTCGTCAGAATGGCGGCGCAGCCATGCGCCTCCGCCAATTCGGCATGCGCGCGGACAATCGTCGATTCGTCCGGGTGCGGAGGATAGAGGACGATTGCGTGCTGATCGACCGCCTCGTTCATCGCGCCGTTCAAGAGCCGAACGAGATTGAGGTCTTTTCCGAAATGAGCGCTGTGGGAGATCGCGACGACGCGCACGCCCGACTCTTGCGCGAAGCCGACGCTCACGCGTTCGCAAGCATAGAGCGACGCGAGCTCGGTGACGCAGGCGCGACAGGCGGGCGAGAAGCCCTCCTCCTCGAGCGCCACGGCGAGCATGTCGAGAACTCCGGTCACGCGGCGCAGCCGATGCGTCGCCTCCGCGGCGGCGTCCATGCGCAGACGTTCGCGGACCCGGGCGACGCCCCATTGCAGCTGCCGCGCCGCGAGCCGCGCTTGCGCTGGGCCGTCGCCATGGATCTCGATGGCGGCGGCGCCGAGCACTTTATCGTCGATGATGATCGGATAGGCGATTTGCGCGACCGGCGACGGCGCGCCGGAGTCGAGGGTGGGCTTGTGCGCCACGCCGCGACGTTGCGCGACAGCGAGGTCGATCGTCGAATGAAGGCGCGAGACGGCGTCGACGCCTTCCGGCCATGAGGCGATCTTGCGATTGCCGCTATGATCCCGCAGGGCGATCGCGCCGCAGAACGCGGAGGCGATCATTCCGCATTGCAGCGCCAGCCATGCGGCGAGAACAGCATCCAGATCGGCCGCGTCGTCCAGGCGCTTCCACAGCGCCTGCTCGAGGACGGAGACGCGCTCCTCGTCGAGGAGCCGCGTTCTTTCGGGGGGCCGCAGACCGCCGCCCCCCTCTGTGCTCGCAAGCATTGTCACGCGTCACCGCCGCTGCGGCGCGCTCAGCGCCCGTCGATTTTCAACGCGCCGTGACGGCTCTCATATTCCTTGAGAACGCCGGCCAGCGCGACGCTGAGGCGCTTGGCCGCATGAGGGCTGAGGATGACGCGATCGGTCAATTCGACATGCACCTGACGTTCGTTGCCGATGTTCCAGGTCTTATTGGTGCCGAAGAACAGATCCACCTGCTCGAGCGTGCTCTGAATGTTCACGACATTGGCGAAATGCGTGACCATGTTGCGGTCGTCCCAGAGCACCGCCGACTGGCGGACGCCGTCTGCAATATCGGCGGCGGGCTGCACATTCGACTCGACCTGATCCATAACCACCACTCCGTTTTGAAAACGAGCACGCTCTACTTCATGCTTCTAAAGCGCAGGTCACGATTCGCATCATTGTATGACGGTCATATTACATCGCTGCGCGTCCCTCCCACGCCGCTACCAATCGAACCGCCAGCCATCGCCCGCCAGCGCGTGTCCGTCGTGATCGGCGTGATTGCGCTTGTGCTCGGCTTCGAACCACAGCCAATCGTCGAGGTCCGAGCAATGGGGAGCAGGGGCGGGCGGCGGCGGGGGAACGAAAGTGATGGGAACATCGACGCTCGCCACGCCGAAGGCCCCCGCGACGGCGGCCTGCTGGATTTGATTGGCGGTGAGCGCTTGCCCGAAGAAGGCGACCTCGTCGATATGGCCGTCGAAGGACTTGGTGATCTTCAGCTTGGAGAGATCGCTCGCCGCCCCGACATTGGCCTCGTCTGAGCCGCCGATCACAATCGCGGATTCGTTCGTGGTCAGACCGCCGGCATAGGCGTTCGAGCCGACGAGCGCGCCATCGAGATAGAGCTTCATCCCGCCGGCGCCGAAGGTGAAAGCGAGATTGCGCCACGCCCCGGCGGCCACCGTCGTCGACGAGCGGATCGAGTAGACGCCGCTCGGCCCTTCCATTTGCACGACCAGATGATTTCCATCGAGGCCGATCGTCAGCCCGCCGCCGAGGCCGGCGCCGTCCTTGGCGAATAGCGTCTGTTGTCCGAAGGTCGAGCGCGCATCGAACCAGAAGGTGATCGCGCCATTGGCGACGGCGAAAGCCGGATCATTGGCGACCGCCACATATTCGCGGCTGGAGTCGTGGAAGTCGGCCGACATTCCCGCGCCGAAGGGCGCGATCGTCGTCGATGGGCCGGCGTCGTCACGGTCGGGCTGGCCGTTGGCGTAGAACACGCCGTTGTGCGCAGCGCCGGCGCTGTCCGCGACGGTAGAGCCGGCGCCGTCGAAAGTCCAATAGGCGATCGGCGTCAGCAATTGCTGATCGACTGTCACCTGCACGCCGGACTGCACGAGCAGCTGCGCGCTGCTGTTGTGGTAGACGTCGTAGAGGACATTGCCGATCGTGCGCTGGCCGATATCGCCCCAGGCGCCGGAAAGATGCAGCGGCTGGCCGCCGTCGCCGAGCACGACCAGCTGGCCATTGCCGGCGAGAGACTGCACATCGGCGGCGCTCAGCGTCGCGGGGTTGGCGCCGCCGAGCACATAGGCCGACGTTCCATCGCCGAAGACGAGACGCTCGACGCCTTCCAGCTGATCCGTGCCGTCGATCGTTGGCCCGGCCGCGCCTTCGGCGATCAGCTTTTGCGCGCCCTCCTTCATCAGCCGACGAACGAAGGCTTGATCGACGGAGCCGCTAAATATCGCCACCTCGTCGATGAGCCCGCCGAAGGCGTTGGTCGCGCGCTGCTTGGCGAGATCGCCGGAGGCGTCGGAATTGCTGGCGTTGGAGCCGCCGATCACAATGGCTTCATGATTGCCGGCGAGGCCGCCGGTGTAGGAATCCTCGCCGACGAGCACGCCATTGAGATAGAGCTTCATCCCGCTTTGGCCGAAAGTGAAGGCGATCTGGTTCCACGAGCCGGCGGAGACGATATTGAGCGTCTCGACGACATGGCCGTCGAGCCTCGCCTCGAGACGCTGCCCGACGAGGCTGATGGTGAGGCCGTCCTCGGCGCGCACGTCGTTCTTCGAGAACAAGGTCTGCGTTCCCGACGTGCCGCTCGCGTCGAACCAGAGCTGGATCGCGCCATTGTCGAGCGCGAAATCGTCGGAATTGGCGACGGCGATATAGCCGCGCGGGTCCTTGTGGAACGCCGCCGATGTTCCCGCGCCGAAGGGCGCCACGCTCGCGGAAGGCCCGGCGTTGCCGAGATCGGAGGCGAGCTTCGTCACGAAGGTGGCGTTCTGCGGCGCGCCGGCGCTATCCGCCAGCGTGGTAGAGCCGCGCGCCTCATCGAGCGACCAATAGGCGACGCCTTGCGGCAGCGCCGGACGCGTGTCGGCGACTTGAAGCGCGCCGCCGACGAAGGACAGCTGATAATCCGAAAGCGCGCCGCTGAGACCAGAGCCGGCGCTCGCCAGCCGCGGACCGGAGACGACGAGACGGCGGATCTGATCGCCGTTCAGCGCCTGGCCGAACACCGCCACCTCGTCGATGGAGCCGCGGAACGCCTTGGAGATCGTCAGCTTGGAGAGATCGCCGGTCTGGTTCTTGTTCGTTTCGTCCGAGGCGCCGATCACGATCGCCTGGCGATTATTCGCGAGGCCGCCGCTGTAGGAATTGGCGTCGACCAGCGCGCCGTCGATGTAGAGCTTCATGCCGTCGGCGCCGAAGCTGAAGGCGAGCTGACGCCAGCCGCAGCCGATATCGTCGCAGCTCGTCACCGTATAGGACGTCGTCCCCGTCTCGAGCCGCGCATAGACGCGGCCGTCGGCGACGCCGATGGTGAGATCGCCCTCATTATTGCCATAGCCGTTCTTGGCGAACAGCACCTGATCGCCGTGCGCGCCGTCGGCTTCGAACTGGAAGGCGATCGTTCCATCCGCCGAATGCAGCGCGGCGTCGTCGGCGACCGCCACATATTGCCGCGCATCGCCATGGAAGCTCGCACCGGCGCCGGCGTCGTCCGATCCGTGCAGGGACGCGCCGTAGAAGGTTCCGTTCTGCGGCGTTCCGACCGAGTCGGCGACGACGCCATTCGTAACCTTGTCGAAGGACCAATAAGCGGTCGGCTGCACGATCGGCATGGAGACCGTGTCGATTCCTTCGCCGCCGTCTATGAGATCGTCGCCGCCGCCGCCGACGATGTAATCGGCGCCGTCGCCGCCCAGAATGACGTCGCTGGCGACGCCGCCGATCAGCGTGTCGTCGCCGAGGCCGCCGAGCAGCGCCGACGGACCCGAGCCCGCGCGAACCGTATCATTGCCGTCGCCGGCCTTCACGGTCAGCGGCGCATCGACGCTCGCATCGACAGTCACAATGTCGTTTCCGCCGCCTGTGGCGATGAGGATGGATTTCACATCGGCCGCAGCGAAGGTCTTGATCACATTCTGCCCGATGATCGGCAGGAAGCTCGCATAGACCTCGATCGTCGCGCCATTGGGATCATTGGCGCCGCGCGCGCCCTTCTGCATCGCATCCATCACCTGCTGATCGCTCAGCTGGCGGCCATAGACGGAGACCTCGTCTATGTGACCGGAGAAAGGATCGCTGATGGTCAGCTTGGAGAGATTGCCGGAGGTGTTGCGATTGTCGGCGTTGGACGCGCCGATGACGATCGCCTCGTGATTGCCCTGCAATCCGCCCGTATAGGAGTTCTCGCCGACGAGCGCGCCATCGAGATAGAGCTTCATGCCGGCTTCGCCGAAGGTGAAGGCGACATTGTGCCAATCGCCGCAAGTGACGTCGTCGCAGCCCTCGACGCGGTAGACACTCAGCCGCCCGGTCGCATCGACGCCCTCGAGCTCGGCGAACAGCGTCCCATGATCGACGCCGATCGTCAGCTGGCCGGCGCCGAGGCCGCTCTTGCTCTTCGAGAACAAGACCTGCGTGTCGCCCCAGCCATGATCCTGATCACTGGCGTCGAACCAGAGCTGCACCGCGCCGCTCGCGAGATTGAAGACCGCATCGTCGGCGACGGCGACATATTCCTTCTTGTCGTCGTGGAACTCGATCGAATTGGCCGCGCCGAAAGGCGCGAAAGCGGCGGACGGCCCCGGATCGGCGCGGTCCGGCGCGCGATCCGTATAGAGCGTTCCATTCTGCGGCGTTCCGGCGCTGTCGGCGACGGCGGTACCGCTGGTCTCGTTGAAGTTCCAATAAGCGACCGGCTCGAGCGGCTTGCGCACGATCACCGTGTCATCTTGTGGCGTGCCGGCGATGCGCAGCACGCCGTCGAGCAAAGCGACGCCGGTGAGCCGCGCCTCGGTGGTCGCGGTGGCGACACCGAGATCATCATCGGAAAGATGCGCCGAGATCGTCCAGAAGCCCGGATCGCGATAATTATGCGTCAGCTGGAAGTCGCGCGTTCCGGCGGCATAGGCGAGCGTCTCGGCCGCCGTCCCATCGCCCCAATCGACGATGAGCGTATAGCTGTCCTGCGTTCCCGGATCGGCGAAGACGCCCGTGAGCACGACCGGCTCGCCCGGCAGCACATTGCCGACCTCCGCCGCATTATTGGTGAAGGTCGTGAAGACCGGCGCGACATTCGCCACAGTGACCGCCGCGCTGATCGTCGCCGAGGCGCCATCCTTGTCGGAGAGCGTCAGATCGATGCGATAATCATCGGCCGCGGTTCCCGTCGGATTGTCGTCGAGATAGCGATGCGTCGCCGTGAATGTATGGCTCGCCTCGTCGATCGTCAGCGCAGAGGCGCCGCCGTCGCCCCAGACCACAGCGCCCGAATGCGTGTCGAGGACGCCGGCGTCGGCGAAGCGACCCAGCAAGGTCACGGTCCCATTCTCGTCGATGGTGAGGCTGGAAGCGAGCGCGCCGCCGATCGTCTGCTTTTGCGCGGCGACGCCGTTCAGCGTGAGATCGGCGATGATCGGCGCCGCATTCGTCACGATGACAGCGGCGGTCGAGACATTGCTCGGCGCCCCGGCATCGTCGGTCACGATCGCGGAGATCGTGTAGTTCGCGCCGGCGGCCGGATTGTCGAGATAGACATGGGTCGCGGTGAAGGCGCGATTGACCGCATCGACGATAATCGTCGCGCCGGCGCCCGCGCTCGCGGAGCTCGAGCCATCGCCCCAATCGATCGCAACCGTATGGAGATCGAGCGGCCCCGCATCTGTGTAGACGCCGGAGACGGTGACGGAGGAGCCCTCTTGCGATGCGCTCGGAACCACAGTCAGAACGCCCACGACAGGCGCGACATTATCGACCTTCAGGCTGACGACCGTCGGGGCGCTGGCGCCCTGATCCTTGTCGACGATATTGGTCGTGATCGTATAGACGCCGTCCTGAACATAGCGATGGGCGACGTCGAAATTGAGCGCGCCGGCGGCAAGATCGACGATCTCGCTCTGCCCATCGCCCCAGGCGACATTCAGCCGGAAGCTGTCGAGCGTTCCCGGATCGACGATGCGGCCACTCAGCCGTGCGAACGCGTTCTCGGCGATCTCGGCCGACCCCGGCCCCGCGGCCGGCGCGACGGCGACATTTTGCAGCGTCGGCGCCACATTGAGCACGGTGACGTTTTTGTCGGCGGCGACATAGGCGCCGTCATTGTCGGTCGCGCCGGTCTTGATCGTATAGGCGCCATTGTCCGCGTAGCTATGCGTCGCGACGACATTGCCATTGGCGGCGGCCGCGTCGATCAGAATGTGATCCTGCGCGCCATCGCCCCAATTCACATCCCACCATTTGATCTTATCGGCGCCCGGATCGGTCGCGGACAGCGACAGGCTATACACGGCGCCTTCATCCGCCGTCGCGGCTCCGGCGACAGTCAGCGTCGGCGCGACCTCATTGATCGTGATCGTCGTATAGGCGTCGGCGACGCCGCCATCCTTGTCGACGATCTGGCCATGAACGAGCAGCGCGCCGCTCTGCCGCAAATATTGGCCGGGAACCGTCGCCGGCCCCGCGCCCTGCACGAGATCGAAAGTTCCATTATTGTCGAAGTCGTAGCGATAGGTCAGCGACGCGGCGTCCACCGGCGACGGATCGGTCACGCCGGAGAATGTCACTGTCGCGGAGGCGGCGCCTTCGCTCACCGGGCCGCTATTGACGAAGGTGGCGAAGCTCGGCGGCGCATTGTCCACCGTCACGCCGACCGCCTTGGAGATCGTCGTCGGCGTCGCCGAGCCGATCGTCGCATAGCCGACGATCACATGCGGATTGGAATAGACGCCGCTGTCATTGACGCCGAGCGCCGTCAGCTCGCTCCAGGAGAAGCTCGCCGTCGCGCCGCTCTTGTCGATCGTCCCATCATTATTGATGTCCCAACCATAGGAGAGCGGCGCGCCGGTCGCTTGCGCGGTCAGCGTGAGCGACTGGCCCTCCGCGATGCGATAGGGGCCGCCCGTATCGATATTATTCGCCGTGACACCCACTGTCACCGCATAGGCGGCGGAGGTCGCTCCGGTCGGAGTCGTATCCTTGTCCACCGCCGTGGCGCGGATCGCGACATTGCCCGGCGCGGCATAGACATGGCTCGCCTGCGTGGCGTCGGCGCCGAAAGTCTCGACGGCCGAACCATCGCCCCAATCGACGCGCCATTCGAGAACGCGATCGATCGGCGAAGGATCGGTCGCCGTGAAGCCGATGGTGAAGGGCGCTCCGACCGTCGCCGAATGCGCTCCGGAAACGGCGACCGCCGGCGGCGTGTCGGCGATCTGGATTTTCGAAACGGCCGTGGTGGAGAGACCGTCGGAATTGGTCGCGCGCACCGCGATCGTATAGAGGCCATTGTCGGCGAGGCCGAGATCGACGAGGCGATCCCAGGGAAGCGTCACGCGATAGACGCCGCCGCCGAGAGCCGTTCCGATCACTTCGCCGAACTGTCCGTCGCCGTCTATGTCGAAAGCGACCGGACCGGACAGCGAATTGGTCGAGCCCAGCGCCTGCACATTGGCGGTCAGCGTCACGCCCGAACCTTCCGAGGTCGAATAGCTCGGCGCGGAGAAGGACACGATCGGCGACGACAGAACCGTCAGCCCCTCGAATGTGTCATAGGCGACCGCGCCCTTGCCGGCGAGGCTGATCGAGCCATTGGTCTGCGGGATCGGCAGGCCGGCGACTCCGCCGACGAGTATGGAGGCGTTCGGATCCTGCGGATCGACGATCAGCGTGTCGCCGGGCAGCGCGCCGGGCGCGTCGCCATGCAGCGTCGTCACCGCGTCGGAGGGCAGGTTGGGAAGCGAGACGCGCACAATGTCCGGGTCGGCGTCGCCGGAGACTGTCGTATGCGCCGCGGCGGCCACCTTCTCGATCGTGATCACATCGGAGCCGGCGTCGCCGTTGATCGTCGTCGTCGCGCCTGCGCCCGTGTTCTGCACATCGATCGCGTCGGCGTCCGCGCCGCCATGAATGGCGAGCGTGTCGGCCGCCGTCTTGGCGTTGACGACGCGCAGATCGAGACTGTCCGCGCCGGCGCCGAGATCGACGCTGGTCGCGCCGCGATAATCGGCGACGACGACATGGTCGGAGCCTTCGCCCGTATTCACCTTGGTCGCGCCGACGATCGCCGGCGGCGCGGAGACGAGCGACACAGTGTCGTCGCCGACGCCCGTGGTGACGCCGATCGACTCTATATCCGTGTGCTCCGTCGTGAATGCGATCGGCGGCGCCTTGGGCGAGAGATCGACATTGAATGTGGCGAGGCCGCCCTGCTGCGTCGTCGAGCCGAGGCTGCCGACATAGGCGGTGAGCGTGGAGCCGTTCTGCGGCCCGAGGATCAGAGAGGTGGGAGTCAGCAGGCCACGCACGCCGCCGACCGCATCGCGCACGACTTGGACGAAGCCGAGCGCGCCCGTCTGCTGATCGCGCTGGAACACGGAGATGTCATTGGCTCCGCGCGCCGTCACCAGCACATATTGGCCATCGGCGGTGACGGCGACGTCGGTCGGCGCGTCGAGCCCGCGCACGCCATCGGCGCCATTGCGCAGAGTCTCGACGAAGACGAGCGGCTGCGTCGTGGAGCTCGTGACCTCAAAGACGGAGAGCGCATTGCCGCTCTGGCTCGTCACATAGACGAAGCCGCCGTCCGGGCTCACCGCCACATCGGAAGCGCCGACGAGTCCATTGGTCGCGCCTGCGAGAGTCTGAGAGGCGCCGGTCGTCGCATTCGCCGCAGTGAGGCTGCCGGTCGAAGCGTTCACCGAATAGGTGAAGCCATTCTGCGCGATCGTTTCCGTCGCGGCGCTGCTCGCGCCGGACTCGGTCGAGATCAAGGTGAGCGCGCCGGTCGTCGTGTTCAGCGAATAGCTGCGCAGGCCGGCCGAACCCGTCGTCGTCAGCACTCGAGTGGCGGCGTCATAGCGCATCGAGTCGTAATAGGAGCCGCCATCCGATTGCGATTTCGCGAAGGAAAGATCGCCGGTCGCCGAGGCGAGCTTGAAGGTCGCGAGCCTGCCGGTCGTCGCGCTCTCGGTGATAACGAAACCATCGGTTCCAGTGACGAGCACATTGGAGACGCTCGAGAGGCCGGAGACGTTGTTCTGCGCCTCCTTGAACAATTGGCGCTGCGATCCATCGTCCGCGTTCACGACGACGAGCGAGCTGGTCGCGGTCGAGACGCCGAAGATGTGATTGGCGCCCGGATCGGCCGCTATGGCGTCGAAGCCGGTGAGCTGCGCGACGGTCGGCGCGGAGGGGCGCGCAATGGAGAGATATTGGACATTGCCGCCGAGCGACAGCGTATTGCCGGTGAGCGTCGTCGCGCCGGAGGCGTTCACGCCGATCGACGCCGTGAATGTATGATTATGCGCGCTGCCTTCCGGAACCAGCGTCGCCCACACCTGGCCCGGAGCGAGGCTCGTCAGCGCCTGATCGGCGCCGACGCCATTGGTCTTCAGCGCTTGCGCCGTGGCGCCGTCGATGCTGAGCGTCGGATTGGCGACATTGATCGTCGACACATTGGCGACGATCAGCAGATCATAGCCCGTGTAATCCTGGTTCAGCGCGCCGACGCCCTTGTCGAGCAGCATGACCGCGAGCAGAGCGTCCGCAGGCGCGTGATCGAGCTGCGGCGTCGTAGTGTTGAAGTCGATCGAGGCGGCGTCGAGCCCAGAGACGACGCCATATATGTCCGCGCCGCCCGCGAGGCCGACGATGGTCGGCGTCTGCGGCGCGCCCGCGATATAAGAGTTCGACTGACGCGGGCCGGTGAAATGCTCGACATTCGGATCGGTCGCCGCAAAGGCCGACTGGCCGCCATTGCCGGACACCGCGCCGCCGCTCGAGAATGTGAGCGAGGTGTTGCTGCCCAGAATGAAGCGTCCCTCGCCGCCCTTTGGCGCGCTTCCGCCGCCGACGCCGCCCGAGGTCGTGACGGAGGTCTTCAGCGTCGCGCCGCCCGAGGTGAGATCGCTGGCGTAGAGCTTGATCGCGCCGCCGGAGCCGCCGGCGCCATCGCCGCCGTCGCCGCCCGGGCCGCCCGCGCCGCCGGAGCCGCCATTGCCGCCGTGATGGGCGTCGGAATCGTCGCCGCCGCCGCTTCCGCTCGACGTCGGTCCGTAATTCGGATCGGGGTTCTGGCCGACGCCGCCGGTCGCGCCCGCGCCGCCGACCGCCGCGAAGGCGTCGCTATTGCCGACGCGGATCTGACCTTGCGCGACCAGCTGGAAGGCGCCGCCGCCCGCGCCGCCCATGCCGCCCGCGGCGCCGTAGCCGCCGACTCCGCCGCCGCCGCCGCCATCGCCGCCGCCGCCGC